>NZ_BAAAUT010000090.1:0-19751 GCF_039534085.1 Planomonospora alba | reverse complement strand
GGCGCCGGTCAGGATCCGGGACCCCGGGAGCGCGCGGAGCGGCCCGCCCGCCCGGCCGGCCGCGCGCCGCGCGGCCGGGGCCTCCGTCCGGGAGGCGCCGCCGGGCACCGGCCCGGCCAGCGGGAAGTCGAGCGCGAACCGGGTCGCCCGCTCGGCCAGGTGCCGCCGCCCGCGCCGCTCCCACTCGGGCCCGTAGACCGCCGACGCGGCCGTCTCCAGCTCGCCGGCGAGCGCCCGGGCCACGGGCGGGCGGTCCGCCGGACCCCCGGCCGGAGCGTGGCGGGCCAGCCGCCGCACCGGCTCCGGCACCACCCCGGCCGGGAGCGGCCCCGCCTGCCGCCGGTGCGCCGCCGTACCGGGCGGGTCCTGGGGGTACGGCCGGCCGGTGAGGCACTCGACGAACACGCGGGCCGCCGCCCGCACGTCGGCGGCCTCCTCCGCCGGGGGCTCCGCGGGCGCACCCGGAGCGGCGGGGGCGGCGACGCCGAAGTCGGTGAGCCCGCCCGTCCCGTCCGCCCGGATGAGGATGTTCTCCGCCCGGCAGTCACCGTGCGGGACGCCCGCCTCATGGGCCCTCGCCAGGCCCAGCAGCACGCCCTTGAGCACCGCCAGCGCGGCCTCGGGGGTGGTGGCGCCGTGGCCGGACAGGACGCGGCGGAGCGCGACGCCGTCGACCAGCTCCATGACGAGCGCGGCCTCCAGCACGTCCTCGTAGTACTCGTACAGCCGGACGATGTGCGGATCGTCGAGTCCGACCAGGACGCGCACCCGCTCGCGGAGCCGGGCCATGGACCGCTCGTCGGCCCGCGACGGGGCGTGCAGGTACTTGATGGCCACGTAGGCGCCGGTCCCGGTGTAGGTGGCCAGCACCACGCGCCCGCCGCTCCCGGTGCCGAGCTCCCGGATCTCGCGGTATCCCGGAACCATGCAGCCCCCCTGTCGCCCCCTGCCGAGCCCTTGCCGAGGCCTCCGCGAGCCCTCCGCCGAGTGCCGTCGCCCTGTTCGACGGTCTCACCCGGGGGAGCGGTTGTCACGGTTCGCCGACTTTGACGCAGGGCAGTATCACCGTCACGTGGAGTAGTCATCCTGGAGGCGTGATGCGCCCGCCGAAACCCGACCTCCCGCTGCTCTCGGTCGCGGTGGGGCTGCTGGCGGCGGTGGTGGTGTGGGGGGCCCTCTTCACCGAGTCCCTCGCCGCGGCCGGCGACGCGGCGCTCGGCTGGGTGCTGGGCAACCTCGGCTGGCTGTTCGTGGTGGCCGCCGACTCCTTCCTGGTCCTGGCCGTCGCGCTCGCGCTCAGCCGGTTCGGCCGGGTCCGCCTCGGCCGGGACGAGGACGTGCCCGAGTTCGGCAACCTCGCCTGGACGGCGATGATGTTCAGCTCCGGGATGGGCATCGGGCTGATGTTCTACGGCGTCGCCGAGCCCATGACGCACCTGCTCAGCCCGCCGCCGGACCTGGGCCTCGTCCGGGGCTCGCCCCAGGCGGCGCGCACCGCGATGGAGTACGCGCTGTTCCACTGGACCCTGCACCCCTGGGCCGTCTACGCGGTCACCGGCATGGCCCTGGCCTACTCCACCTTCCGCAGGGGGCGGGGCAACCGGTTCAGCGCCGCGTTCACCCCGCTGTTCGGCGGCCGGTCGCGGCCCGCCGTGGGGCGGGCGCTGGACCTGCTGGCCGTACTGGCCACGGTCTTCGGCACCGCCACCAGCCTGGGCCTGGGCGCGCTCCAGGTGGAGTACGGCCTCAACACGCTGTTCGGGTTGGAGGGGCGGCGGCTGGAGGTGGCCGTCATCGTCGCGCTGACGGCCGCGTTCGTCCTCTCGGCGGCCTCCGGGGTCCACCGCGGCGTGCGGTTCCTCAGCACCGTCAACGTCTACCTGGCGGTTCTCCTGGCCGGGTTCATCTTCCTCTTCGGCCCGACGGTCGCGGTCCTCGACCTGATCCCCGCCTCGCTCGGCGGCTACCTCGACGACCTGCTCCCGATGGCGTCGCGGACGGGCGCGTTCGTCGACAAGCCGTGGCTCGGCGCCTGGACGATCTTCTACTGGGCGTGGTGGATGTCCTGGGCCCCGTTCGTCGGGGTCTTCATCGCCCGGATCTCCAAGGGCCGGACCATCCGCGAGTTCGTCGTCGGCGTCCTGCTGATCCCGTCCGGCGCGAGCCTGATCTGGTTCTCGGTCAGCGGGGGCAGCGCCGTGTGGCTGCAGACGTCGGGCGCGGCGGACTTCTCCGGCAAGCTGGCGGAGGGACCGGAGGCGGCGCTGTTCGCCCTCCTGGAACGGCTGCCGCTCGGCACGCTCGCCATCGCGGTCGCGGCGTTCCTGGTGGCGCTCTACTTCGTCACCGGCGCGGACTCGGCGTCGCTGGTGCTCGGCTCGCTCACCACCGGGGGCTCGCTCCATCCCCCCCGGCCCCTGGTCGTGATGTGGGGCGTGCTGGTCGGGGCGGTCGCGCTGGTGCTGCTGCTGGCCGGAGGGCTGGAGGCGCTGCAGCAGGCCACCATCCTCGTCGCGCTGCCCTTCGTCGCCGTCATGCTCCTGCTCTGCGCGGCACTGGTGAAGGAACTGCGGGACGACCCGGGCGCGGGACCGGTGCCCCGCCTGCGTCCCCGCGGTCTGCCCGGCGCCCCCCGCCGGGGCGGCGGGGAGGACGGCGCCGCCGGGTGAACCGGGACCGGCGGCGCGGCCCGCCGGGAGCCCCGGCCGGGCACGCGCGGACGGCTCCGGCCGGGCGGCGTGCGGACGGACCTCAGCCGAGCGACGCGTAGACGGCCTCGGCCAGCCGGTAGGCGCGCAGACTGCCGGAGACGGCGTTCGCCATCCTGTTCATCGTGTAGGCCATGGCCAGGCCGTGCTCGGGGTCGCCCAGCCCCAGGGAGCCGCCCATGCCGGTGTGGCCGAAGGCGGTCCGCGCGCCCCGCTCCGGGGTGAGGTAGGTCATCGCCGGCCGCATGTAGCCCAGGCCGAAGGAGCTGTCCACGATCAGCACCCGGTCGGGCCCGGCGACCCGGGGCCGTACGGCGTCGCGCAGCGTCTCCGGGCGCAGGATCCGGCCGGCGACCAGCTCGCGGTAGAAGCCGGCCAGTCCTCGCGCCGTGGCGACGGCCCCCATCGCGGGCCAGCCGGCCCGCAGCACGACCGGGTGGTTGGCGCCGCCGGGCAGCCTGTGCACCGGGGGGTTGCCCAGCGCGCGGTTCATCAGGCTGCCGGGGTCCAGCGCGGCCCGGGTCACCGCGTCGGCCGCGCCGCCTGCGGGGCCCGCGGCGGAGGCGCCGGACCCGACCCGCTCCCCGGCGGACAGGCGGGCCGCCCGCGCCGCCACGTCGTCCGGCGCGCCGACCCAGAGCTCCAGCCCCGCCGGGCCGGCGATCTCGGCGGCGGTGAGCTCGCCCACGGTCCTGCCGGACACCCGGCGGACCACCTCTCCGAGGAGGAACCCGTAGGTCAGCGCGTGGTAGCCGTGCGCGGTGCCCGGCTCCCAGACCGGTTCCTGCCGGGCCAGCCGGGCGGCGATGGCCGCCTGGTCCTCGAACTCCTCCACCGGCACCGGCTCCTCCAGCACCGGCAGCCCGGCCTGGTGGGTGAGCAGGTGCTCGACCGTGATCCGCTCCTTGCCGCGGGCGGCGAACTCCGGCCAGACGTCGGCGACCGGCGCGGCGGGGTCGAGCAGTCCGCGCTCGGCGAGCAGCAGCACGACCGTCGCGGTCACGGCCTTGGTGCACGAGTAGGTCAGCACGGGCGTGCCGGGCTCCCAGGCGCGGCCGGTGCGCCGGTCTGCGGTGCCGCCCCACAGGTCCACGACCGGCTCGCCGCCGAGGTGGACGGCGAACGCCGCGCCGAGCTCCTCGCCGGCGGCGAAGTGCCCGCGGAACACCTCGAGCACCCGGGCGAACCGGGGGTCGCAGTGCCCGCCCACCACCGGGGCGCCGCCTTCCTTCCCGCTCTCCGCCGTCATCGGCCCGCTCCCTCCCACAAGGCGAGCGACCACTTGGTAGGCCGCCCGGTCGGTGAGCCTAACAACAGGAGCGGCGCCGGCCCAGGGCTCTCCGGCGCCCGTCGCCTCCGGCGGGACCGGACCCGTCCGCGGGAGAGCGGCGGCCTCCGTCCCCTCCCGTTTCCGGTCAGGTGGCGGCGGTTGCCGCCGATGAGATGGGCGTCCCTCCGTGAGGTCTCCCTGCGTGGAGGACAGCGCCGCTCCCGCGGGGCGCCACCGGAGGCGGCCGGCGGCGGGAAGCGGACCCCCACTCCTGCCACGTCTGTTCTCCGGAAAGGATCGGACATGTCTGAAGACCGCTCCACCCGTTGGATCCTCTGGGAGCGCGACCCCAAGCCGCCGCAGCAGGAGCCCGCGGCCGGCCGGACGCTCTGGGCGCGCGAGGAGGACTCCTCCGGCGGCGCCTCCCTCGCCACGCTGCCCGTCCCCGCCCCCACCGCCTACCGGCCGGCGGCGGTCCCGGTGTCGGGCCCGGCGCAGGCGCGGTTCGTCCACGACCAGCCGCCGGGTGCCATCCAGCACACCGGACCGATCCACGAGATCATCGACAGACGCCTGGTGGAGGTGGAGTTCCAGCCGATCGTGGACCTGGTCCACGGCCAGGTGGTGGGCTTCGAGGCGCTCAGCCGCGGCCCGCAGGGCTCGCCGCTGCGGTCGCCGGAGCGGCTGTTCGCCGCGGCGCGCGCGGTGGGCCGCGCGGGGGAGCTGGACTGGATCTGCCGCGCCGAGGCGTTCCGGCAGATGCTGGAGCGCGAGATGCCCTCCTCGGTCTCGCTGTTCGTCAACGTCGACGCCGACTCCCTGATCGTGGAGTGCCCCGAGGACCTGCTCCCGACCGTGTGGGAGGCGACCCGGAAGCTGCGGGTCTTCATCGAGATCAACGGCGAGGCGATGAACCGCCACCCCCAGCAGGTGCTGGAGACCGTGCGGCGCGCCCGCGCCGCGCGGTGGGGCGTGTCGCTGGGGGACATCGAGTTCAGCCCGGCCGGGCAGGGGATGCTGCCGGTGCTCGAGCCCGACGTGGTCAAGATCGACCACCGCATGCTCACCTACGGCCGGGCGTACGCGGGCCAGGCCCTGACCGCGGTGCTGTCGGAGGCCAAGAGCAGCGGGGCGACGCTGCTGGTGGAGAACGTCGAGAACCAGCCGGGCGCCCTGATGGGCCGGAGCCTGGGCGGCAACTACCAGCGCGGCTTCCTGCACGGCTACCCGGGCGCGCTGCCGGCCACCCTGCCGCCGCCCAAGGCGCCCATCCGGCTGCGCGACATCCCGGAGAGCCCGGGGCTCTCCCTGTGGGACCTGGTCGTCCGCTCGGGCGCGCACGTGTCCGGCGGACTCGGCTGGGACGAGATCAACAGCCTCACCCCCAACCTGGCCGCTCCCATCGTCCAGGCCCCGGTCGCCCCGGTCGTCGCCTTCCTGCTGCCCGAGCACGGATGGACCACCGAGATGGCGGTCATCTACCGCATCCTGCTGGCCCGCTGCCCGCTGGTGCTGGTGCTGGGCTCCGACGTGGCGAAGTACGGCAACTGGCGGGTCCGCGGCGCCGACCTGCCGGCCGGTCACCCGCTGCTCGAGCAGAGCTTCCTGGTGGCGCTCTCGCAGACCTCCGCCCTCACCATCATGGCCCGCCGGCAGGGTTCCGCCCAGGATCTGTGGGAGGTGGCCATCAGCGAGAGCCCCGAGCTGGCCCGGCAGCTCCTGCGCCACAGCACAGAGCTCCTCGACGGACTCGAAGGAGGCGTGCGCCACAGCGCGCAGGCGGCGTGAGGCCGTACCCGGCGGGCCCGGACCGCCCGCCGGTGGCGTAGCATCGCGGCCGACGGCAGGCCGACGGCAGGCCGCGGCGGTCGGGTGAGGGGAGGCGCGGTGAGCGGAGCGGGCGGACCGGTGGAGCGGCCCTACGTGCTGCTCAGCTGCGCGATGTCCGTCGACGGGTACATCGACGACAGCACCCCCGAACGGCTCCTGCTCTCCGGGGACGAGGACTTCGACCGGGTGGACGAGGTCCGGGCGGGCTGCGACGCGATCCTGGTCGGCGCGGGCACCGTCCGCCGCGACGACCCCCGCCTGCTGGTCCGGTCGCCGCAGCGGCGGCGGGCCCGGGTGGCGCGCGGCCTGCCGGCCTGCCCGGCCAAGGTGACGCTGACCGCGACGGGGGACCTCGACCCGGCCGGCCGGTTCTTCACCGCCGGGGACGCGGAGAAGATCGTCTACGCCGCGTCGGGAGCGGTGGAGAAGCTCGCCGCCCGGCTCGGGACGGCCGCCGAGGTGATCGACGCGGGCGACCCCGTGGACCTCCGCCGCGTCCTGCGCGACCTGGCCGGGCGCGGGATCGGCCGGCTGATGGTGGAGGGCGGCGGCGCGGTGCACACCCGGTTCCTCAGGGAGGACCTGGCCGACGAGCTCCAGCTCGCCGTCGCGCCGTTCCTCGTCGGCGATCCCGCCGCGCCGCGCTTCGTGCGCGGCGGCCCCTTCCCGCAGGGTCCCGGGCGCCGGATGGAGCTGGCGGAGGCCCGCCCGCTCGGCGACGTCGTCCTGCTGAGATATCTGATCCGGCCGGACGGGGCGCCCCGCCCGGGAGGCGGACGATGAGCTCCGCGGGGGCGGGCGGTCACGGGACGCGGGTGACGGACGACGACCGCGAGCGGCTCCGGCTCGCCTGCGGGCTGGCCCTGCTCTGCCCGCCGTCGGAGACCGCCTTCTCCGTGGGCGCCGTCGTGGTGGCCGCCGACGGCACGGAGCTGGCGCGCGGCCACTCCCGGGAGGGCGGCGACCCCCACGTGCACGCCGAGGAGGCCGCGCTCGCCAAGATCTCCCCGGACGACCCCCGGCTGCCCGGCGCCACGATCTACAGCAGTCTGGAGCCGTGCAGCGCGCGCCGGTCGCGCCCCCGGACCTGCACCCGGCTGATCATCGACAGCGGGATCCGCCGGGTCGTGCTGGCCTGGCGGGAGCCGGTGCTCTTCGTCGACTGCCACGGGGCCGAGGAGCTCGCGGCGGCGGGCGTCACCGTGCTGGAGGCGCCCGAGCTGGCCGGGCGGGCCCGCGAGCCCAACGCCCACCTGCTCCGGTAGGCGCACGCCGCGGACGGGCCCCGTCCGGCTCACCGGGGCGCCGGTTCGCGGGAGTCTCCGGCGCGGCCCCGCCGCCCTGCGGACGGCCGCCGGGGCGCCGGGCGGATCAGGCGATGACCCTGCTCTCGCCGCCGTCCACCAGGATCGAGGCTCCGGTGACGAAGGAGGCCCGCTCGCTGGCCAGGAACGCCACCACGTCACCGACCTCCTCGGGGCGGCCGAGCCGGCCCACGGGCATGCGCTCCCCCCGCTCGTCCAGTTCCTGCGGCGTGGGCGTCGTCTCTCTGAGCCGGTCGGTGAGGACCGGCCCGGGCATCACGTTGTTGACCAGCACGCCGTCCCGGCCGACCTCGCGGGCGAGCGTGCGGACGATCCCGGCGACCGCCGAGCGGGTGGCGTTGGACAGCGCCAGCCCGTCGATGGCCTCGCGCGCGGACCGGCTGGTGATCGTGACGATCCGCCCCCAGCCGCGGGAGCACATGTCCGGCAGCACGGCCCGCATGAGCCGGACGGTGCCGAGCAGGTTGCGCTGGACGGCCACCTCCCAGGCGTCCATGCCGACGCTGCGGAAGCCGCCCCGCGGCGGCCCGCCCGCGTTCGCGACCAGGATGTCCACCGGGCCGAGCACCTCACGCGTCTCGGCGACGACCCGCTCGGCGGCGACCGGGTCCTCCACGTCCCCCAGCACCGCGTGCACCGTCCCGCCGAACTCCTGCAGCTCCACCACGGCGTCGGCGAGCCGCTCCGGGGAGCGGGCGCTCACGCAGACCGCGCACCCCTCCCTGGCGAGGCTCTTGGCCGAGGCGAGGCCGAGTCCGGCGCTGCCGCCCGTGACGAGGGCGACCTTCCCGTTGATTCCGAGATCCACGGCACGACGCTACAGCAGGCCGACGGGCGCGGGCGGTAACCGCGGGACGCGGAGGCCGCGGGCGCCCCCGGCAGGGCGCCCGCGGCCCTTCGTCCCCCGGTCCGTCCGCGGGATCAGACCTGGCCGGCCTTCTCCAGCGCGGAGCAGCAGGTGTCCACGATGAGGCGGGTCACCACGTACGGGTCGACGTTGGCGTTCGGGCGGCGGTCCTCGATGTAGCCCTTCCTGTCCACCTCGACCTGCCACGGGATGCGGACCGAGGCGCCGCGGTCGGAGACGCCGTAGCTGTACTTGTCCCACGGCGCGGTCTCGTGGTGGCCGGTGAGGCGGTCCTCGATGCCGTGGCCGTAGTTCTTGACGTGCTCCAGGGGCTTGTCGCCCTCGCCCAGGGCCTCGCAGGCGGTGATGATCGGCTCGTAGCCCTCGCGCATCGCCCTGGTGGAGAAGTTGGTGTGCGCACCGGCGCCGTTCCAGTCGCCCTTCACCGGCTTGGCGTCGAGCGTGGCGGCCACGTCGAACTCCTCGGCGGTGCGGTAGAGCAGCCAGCGGGCGACCCACATGTGGTCGGCGACCTCCACCGGGCCCGCCGGGCCGATCTGGAACTCCCACTGACCGGGCATGACCTCGGCGTTGATGCCGGAGATCTTCAGGCCGGCGGCCAGGCAGCGGTCGAGGTGCAGCTCGACGATGTCGCGGCCGAAGACCTCGTCGGCGCCGACACCGCAGTAGTAGCCGCCCTGCGGGGCGGGGAAGCCGCCCAGCGGGAAGCCGAGCGGGCGGCCCTCCTTGAAGAAGGTGTACTCCTGCTCGATGCCGAACCACGAGTCCTGGTCGGCGTACCGCTCGGCCACCTCGGTGAGCAGGGCGCGGGTGTTGCTGGCGTGCGGGGTCATGTCCGGGTGCAGGACCTCGCAGAGCACCAGGACGCTGTCGCCGCCGCGGATCGGGTCGGGGCAGGTGAAGACCGGCTTGAGCACCAGGTCGGAGGAGTGGCCCCCGGCCTGGTTGGTGCTGGACCCGTCGAAGCCCCAGAGCGGGATGTCGGCGCCGTCCGCGAGGATCCGGGTCTTGGAGCGGAGCTTGGCGGTCGGCTCGGTGCCGTCGATCCAGATGTATTCAGCCTTGAAGGTCATCGGCGGAGTCCTTGTGGAGTATGCGGTTCGCTGCTCCCAAAGAGTCGCAAGACGCGATTTCCCACCTGTTGCCCGCATGTGAACGGAGTGTTACTTGAGCGCGTTCGGGCAGGCGAGGGCGGGTGGGAATCCTCACGGAGCCGCGGAGCCGTTGTGAGCTGCGGTTCCGCGGCGCGTTCCGCGCCTCCGCCGGAGGGGCGGCGGACCGGGGGACCGCCGCCGCGCGGACCGGCGGACGGATGGCGCCGCGCCGCCTTCCGTGGTGAAGTGGAGCCGTGGCGCGCAATCTGATCCTCTCCGGCGGTCCGTTCCACGACTTCCCCGCGACCTCCGCGGCCCTGGCGGAGACCCTCGCCGACGTCGGGGTGGAGTCCGACGTCACCGACGACGTCACCGGCGGACTGGCCGACGCCTCCGAGTACCGGCTGATCACCGTCAACGCCCTGCGCTGCCGGATGCTCGCCGACCACCTCGCGCCGCACCGCGCCCGGTGGGGCTTCGAGCTGCCCGCCGCGGCCCGTACGGCGCTGCTGGACCACCTGGAGCGCGGCGGCGGCCTGCTCTGCATGCACGCGGCCTCGATCTGCTTCGACGACTGGCAGGGGTGGCCGCGCATCCTGGGCGGGCGCTGGCAGTGGCCGAAGTCGCACCACCCCCCGCTGGGCTGGACCACCGTCCGGGTGCACGGCGGGCACCCCGTCGTCGACGGCCTGCGGGACTTCGACCTGGTGGACGAGGTCTACAGCGACCTGGCGGTCCTGCCCGACGTCGTGCCGCTGGCCTCCTCGATGGGCCAGCCGCTCGTGTGGGCCCGCCCGGTACGGCGGGGCCGCGTCGTCTACGACGCGCTGGGCCACGACACCCGCTCCTACGACAACCCCGTCCACCGCACCCTGCTGCGCCGGGCCGCCCAGTGGCTGCTGAGGCAGCCGCTGAGCGAGTGAGCCCGGCGGGAGCCGCCGCTCGGCTCTGCGCGTCCTCCTCCGGCCAGGTGAGCCCGTACGGCCCGCCGGAGAGACGGACGGCCGGCAGGACGGGGTCCGCGCCGCAGCGGGCGTGCCCGGTGATCACCGAGAGGCCGGGGACCGGAGGGTGCTCCTCGTACGACCGGTCGGTGAGCACGATGACCGCGTCGGCGTGGCCGATCGGCCCGGCCGGTGGGAAGCCTACCGATCGGTCGCCGGCGTCCCGAAGACACGGGCGGAGGCGGACTCCTGGGCCATACGGCGCATGACGTCGAGGATGCGGCCGTGCACGACGGTGCCCACGACCAGCGCCTCCACCGCCTCCTCGCGGCTGCCGCCCCGGGGGAGGGTACGGATCTCGTGCTCGCCGACGAGCCGCTCGGCCGCCTCGGCGTAGGGCCGCAGGGCCTGCACGGTGGCGGGCAGGCCGAACCGGTGGAGGGTGAGCACGGCCTGGGCGAGCTCGTCACGGGCCGGGGAGCGGGCGTCGACCTGCCAGCCGAGACCGGCGACCAGCCCGTCGGCCTCCTGCCGGGCGCGCCGCCACTCCTCGTCGTCGGGGCCGGGCTCGATCCGGGGGGCCAGGGCGTAGTGGGCGGTGCCGAGCACGCGGTGCATGCTCATGCCCTCGTCGTCCACCGCGGCGAGGACCTCGCGGATGGCCGCGATGCTCAGGTGGCCGACCTCCAGCAGCGCGCGGATCAGGCGGAGCCGCCGCAGGTGGCGCTCGCCGTACTCGGCGCGGGTGGCCGAAGTCTGCTCCCCTGCGGGGAGCAGGCCCTCCCGCAGGTAGTACTTGATCGTCGGGATGGGGACGCCCGAGGCGGTGCTGAGCTGCGAGATCCTCATCCGTAGATAGTACGGCTAGCCAATCGCTACGGCACCCGCGCCACCACGCCGAGGATGCCCGGGCGGGAGAAGTCGGGCACGGCGTCCTCCTCGAACTCCGGGCGCCACGCCTCGACGGGGACGATCCCGGGGCCGAGCACCTCCAGACCGTCGACGTAGGCGGCCAGGTGGCCGGGGGTCCGCGTGGTGATCGACCCGGCGGAGGTGGCGCGGTACACGCCCGTCGCCCGGGCGGTGTCCTCCGCGGGGGTGTCCCCGGCGTGGATGTGGGAGAGCACCAGGTGGCTGCCGGGGGCGAGCGCCTTGCGCACCGTCGCGACGACGGCCTCCGCCGCGGCGTCCTCCGGGATGAAGTGCAGCATCGCCAGCAGGAGCACGGCCACCGGCTCGCCGAAGTCGATCCTCGCGCGGATCTCGGGGTGGGCGAGGAGCTCCTCCGGCTCGCGCATGTCCGCCTGGACCACGCTCGTGTGCGGGTTGTCCGCCAGGATGGCCCGGCCGTGCGCCATGACGATCGGGTCGTTGTCCACGTAGACGGTCCGGGCGTCGGGGGCGATCCGGTGCGCCACCTGGTGGACGTTCTCCTGGGTGGGCAGGCCGGAGCCGATGTCCAGGAACTGGCGCACCCCCCGCCCGGCGATCTCGGTCACCGCCCGGCGGAGGAAGGCGCGGTTGGCGCGGGCGGTCTCCCGGACGCCGGGGATGATCTGCATGAGCCTGTCCCCGGCCTCGCGGTCGGAGGCGAAGTTGTCCTTGCCGCCCAGGAAGTAGTCGTACATCCGGGCCACGCTCGGCACCGTCGGGTCGATCCCCGCAGGCGCGCGCTCCTCGGTCATCCCGCTCCCTCTGTCAGGCCGGTCGTCGTCGTCGACGATGCTAGGCGATGGAGGCCGACTTGTGATCTTTACCGGGATTCCTCCCCGCGGACCGGTCCCTTCCAGCCGGCGGAGGACGTGCGGGACGGGCCGGACGCCGGTCGGGGGGACGGGTTCCGGGGGCGAGGGGCCGCGCAAAGGGAGCACCGGCCCCTTGACGCCGGATCGCGCTAAGAATAATTTTCATCCAACCGTCGTGCGGGTGAAAGGAATGTCTGTGGCCGCAGGCGCGCTCGGACGCATCCGGACCGAGACCCCCGCACTGCCCGAGGCGCTCCGCCGGGTGGGCGAGGCGATCCTGGCCGACCCCGCCGGGGCCGCCCGGTCCACGATCATCGCGCTCGCCGAGCTCAGCGGGAGCTCGCCCGCGACCGTCACCCGCTTCTGCCGGGTCTTCGGCTTCGGCGGCTACGCGCAGCTGAGGGTCGCGCTGGCCACCGAGACCGGCCGCGCCGCCCAGGCCCACTGGGACGCCGGGGTCGGCCACGAGATCGGCCCCACCGACCCCCTCGACGCGGCGATCGGCGTGATGGCCGCGGCCGACTCCCGGCTCATCCAGGACACCGCCGCCCAGCTCGACCCCGCGAAGGTCGCCGAGGTCGCCGACGCGATCGTCGCGGCCCGGCGCGTGCTGATCTTCGGGGTCTCCACCAGCGGCGCGGTGGCCGGCATGATGGGCGGCCGGCTCCGCCGGATCCGGGTGCCCTGCTGGAGCCACGCCGACGCGCACGAGGCGCTGGCCGACGCGGCGCTGCTCGCCGAGGGCGACGTGGCGATCGGCATCTCGCACCAGGGCCGGACCCGCGAGGTGCTGGAGTCCCTCGCCGAGGCCGGAGACCGGGGCGCGCTGACCGTCGCGGTCACCTCCTTCGCCCGCTCCCCGCTGGCCGAGCTGGCGTCCCTGGTGCTGACCACCGCCAGCCGGGAGACCACCTTCCGGCTGGGCGGCCTGGCCGCCGTGCACTCCCAGCTCTTCGTGCTCGACGCCGTCTACGTCGCGGTCGCGCAGCGCACCTACGAGCGGACCAACGAGGCGTTCGGGCGGACGATCCGGGCTCTGGAGAGCCACCGCGTGGAGAGGAGCTGACCGCAGATGGGCATCGGCGCCGCCGACTACGTCCACGAGATCCGGGCCCTGCTCGAGGAGGTCTGGCGGACCCAGGCCGAGGCGGTAGGGGAAGCCGCCGCCCTGGTGACCGCCTCGCTGCGGGCCGGCGGGGTGCTCCAGGCGTTCGGCTCCGGCCACTCCGAGGCCGTCGCCATGGAGCTCGCCGGCCGGGCCGGCGGCCTGGTGCCCAGCAACCGGCTCAGCCTGCGCGACGTCGTCCTGTACGGCGGGGACCCGGTGAGCGTGCTGACCGGCGCCCCGGGGGAGCTGGAGCGCGACCCCTCCGTCGCCCGGCGGATCTACGACCTGGCCCCCGTCCGGCCGCAGGACGTCTTCGTGCTGGTCTCCAGCTCCGGCGTGAACGGGGCGGTGGTGGAGCTGGCCTCCGTCGTCAAGGAGCACGGCCACGACCTGATCGCCATCACCTCCGTGCGGCACGGCACCGAGATGGCCTCCCGCCACCCCTCCGGCCGCAAGCTCCTCGACCACGCCGACGTGGTGCTCGACAACGGCGCCCCGTACGGCGACGCCGTCCTGCCCCTGGCCGGCGGGGGAGCGTTCGGCGCGGTCTCCACGATCACCTCGGCGCTGCTGGCCCAGACGGTCGTGGCCGAGGTGGTGCGTACCCTTACCGAGGCCGGACAGGAGCCGCCGGTCTACCGCTCCGCCAACGTGGTCGGCGGGGACGAGCACAACAGGACCCTTGAGAGCCGCTACGCCGGACGGATCCGGCGAGGAGCCTGACCCCCCACCCAGGAGGAACCGTGTCCCATCCATCCAGGCGTGAGCTCCTGCGCAGCGCGGTCCTAGCCGGGATCGCCCTCCCCGTGCTGTCGGCCTGCGCCACCCCCGGCGGCGGCGACGGCGGCGCCTCGGCGGCGCCCGCGCCCGGGGCCACCAGCGCAGCCAACCCGCTGGGCCTCGCCGAGGACAGGCCCCTGGAGATCTGGATCTTCGACGGCGGCTTCGGCGACGCCTACGCCCGCGAGATCCACCAGCCCCTGCTCAAGAGCAGATACCCGAAACTGGAGATCAAGCACAACACGACCAAGGAGGTCGCCAAGACGCTCCAGCCGCGCTTCGCCGGGGGGAACCCGCCGGAGTTCATCAACAACTCCGGGGCCAACGCGATGGACTTCGGCGCCCTGGTCCAGGACGGCCAGCTCGCCGACCTCACCCCGCTGTACGACGCGCCCAGCTGGGACGACCCGAACGTGAAGGTGCGCGACACGATCGACCCCGCCGCGATCGAGCTGGGCGTCTACGACGGCACGCCGTACGTGCTGAACTACGCCAACACCGTCTGGGGCATCTGGTACTCCGCCAAGCTGTTCGAGGAGAACGGCTGGCAGCCGCCGAAGACCTGGCAGGAGTTCCTCGCGCTCTGCGAGACCATCAAGAAGTCGGGCAAGACGGCGCCGTTCACCTACGCCGGCAAGCACCCCTTCTACATCTACGAGGCCATCCTCACCCTCGCCGCCAAGATCGGCGGCAAGGAGGTGCTGCGGAACATCGACAACCTCGAGGACGGCGCCTGGAAGGCCGAGCCGGTCAGGCAGGCGGCGGAGGCCTTCGCCGAGATCGGCGCCAAGTACCTCCTGCAGGGCACCGCGGGCCTGGACCACGTCCAGACGCAGACCGCGCACAACAACGGGCAGGTCGCCATGCTGCCCTGCGGCTCCTGGCTGGAGAACGAGCAGAAGGACACCACCCCGGCCGACTTCGGCTACGCGCTCTTCCCGCTGCCGGACTTCACCTCCTCCGACGCCATGCCGTACGGCACGCTGCACGTCCAGCCGGGCGAGGAGTACGTCGTCTCCGCCAAGTCGGCCAACCCCCGGGCGGGCCTGGAGTACATGCGGGCGATGCTGTCGAAGAAGGCCGCGGGCGAGTTCATGGAGAAGGTCTCCACGCTCACCGTGGTCAAGGGCGCCGGCGAGGGGCGTACCCTCTCACCGGGCCTGAAGAGCGCCTCCGACGCCCTGGCGGCGGCGGGCGACAACGCCGTGTGGTTCCTGTTCCGCAAGTGGTACGCCGAGCTGCACGACGAGGTGGCCGCGGCCTCGGGCCAGCTGATGAACGGCAAACTGACCGCGGAGGCGTGGGCGGAGCGGGCCCAGAAGAAGGCCGACTCGATCAAGAACGACTCGTCGGTCAAGAAGTTCAAGAGGTAGGACCGGCGGGTGAGCCTGAAGCAGGACGAGCGGCCGCGGGCCGCCGCGGGCGACCGGGGGAGCGGCGGCTCCCGGATCGCGTGGAGCACGCGGGCGCGTGCGAGACTCGGCCGGCCGCTGTTCATCGCCGGGTTCCTCGCGCTCCCGGTGACGCTCTACGCGGTCTACGTGATCTCCCCCTACGCCCAGGCGTTCCACATCGCGCTGACCGACTGGCGCGGGGTCAACGCCAACCCGCGCTTCGTCGGGCTGGAGAACTTCCGGCGGCTGCTGGACGACGGCAACTTCTTCAAGGCGGTCGGCCACAACCTCGTCCTGCTGGTGCTGCTGCCGCTGCTGACCATCGCCATCGCGCTCCTGTTCGCCTTCCTGCTGAACGCGGGAGGGCGGGCGGGGACGCGGGGCGTGTGGGGGTCGAGGTTCTACCGCGTGGTGTTCTTCTTCCCCCAGGTGCTCGCCGTCGCGGTGGTCGCCGTCCTGTTCCAGCAGGTCTTTCGGCCCGACCGCAGCGGCATGCTCAACGCGCCGCTGATCGCGCTGGGCCTGGAGCCGATCGGCTTCCTGTCCGACACCGACGTGGCGCTCTGGTCGGTCCTGGCCGTGCTGGTCTGGCAGGCGGTCGGCTTCTACGTGGTGCTCTTCTCCGCGGGCATCGCCTCCATCCCCCGCGAGCTGTTCGAGGCCGCGGCCATCGACGGGGCCGGGGGCGTCCAGCTCTTCTGGCGGATCACGCTGCCGCTGCTGCGGGACACGCTCCAGGTCGCCTGGGTCTACCTCGGCATCGCCGCGCTGGACGTCTTCGCCGTCGTGTGGGTGATGACGGCCGAGCACGGCGGCCCGGACTACTCCACGACCGTGATGGCGGCGGAGATCTACCGCAACGCGTTCCAGTACTCCAAGTTCGGCTACGCCTCCGCGATGGGCGTGGTGCTGTTCTTCTTCGCGGTCGGCTTCGCCGCGCTGTCCCTGCGCCTGTCGCGGCGCGAACGGCTCGAGTTCTGAGAGGGTGGCCAATGACGGTCTCGGCGGCCTCGCGCGCGGAGGTCAGGCGGGAGCGCGCCCGGCGCCTCGGCCCCCTCTCGGCGCTGACGCACGTCACGCTGCTGGTCTGGACGGTCCTGGTGGTCGTCCCGCTCCTGTGGACGTTCCTGGCGTCGTTCAAGAGCGAGCAGGAGATCTTCGGCGACGCCTGGTCCCTGCCGGCCACCCTCCGCCTCGACAACTGGGCCCGCGCCTGGGAGCAGGCGCACATCGGCCGCTACATGCTCAACAGCGTCGTCGTGGTGGCCTTCAGCACGTTCGGCACCATGCTGCTCGGGTCGATGGCCGCCTACGTGCTCGCGCGCTACCGGTTCCGCGGCAACCGGGCGATCTACCTGCTGTTCGTCTCCGGCCTGGCCTTCCCCGTCTACCTGGCGCTGACCCCGCTGTTCTTCGTGGTGCGGAACACGGGCTCGATCCCGCTGATCGGCCCGTTCATCGGCCTGAACACCCACGGCGGGCTGATCCTGGTCTACATCGCCTACTCGCTGCCGTTCACCGTGTTCTTCCTGGCGGCGTTCTTCCGGACCCTGCCGGAGGCGGTGGCGGAGGCGGCCTTCGTGGACGGGGCCTCGCACACCCGGGTCTTCTTCCAGATCATGCTCCCGATGGCCCGGCCCGGCATCGTCAGCGTGACGATCTTCAACGTCCTCGGCCAGTGGAACCAGTACCAGCTCCCGCTGGTCCTGCTCACCTCCGTCAAGGAGAAGTGGGTGCTCACCCAGGGCATCGGCGAGATCTCCACGGCGGCCGGCTACAACGCCGACTGGTCGGCCCTGTTCGCCGCGCTGAGCATGGCCATCCTGCCGATGCTGGTGGTCTACACGCTCTTCCAGAGCCAGATCCAGAAGGGCCTGACGGCCGGGGCGCTGAAGTAGGGGCGGCGGCCCTGGGAGCGGCGGTCCGCGTGCCGGTCCGGGCGCGCCGGGCGGTGCCGTACGGCGGGTCAGCCGGCCGGGAGGTTCTTCAGCGCCTCGCGGCGGCTCAGCCCGGTGATGCCCGTGTGGTCGACGTAGCGCAGGACCTCGCGCGGGTCGGTCTTGGCGTACTCGCGCAGCGCCCAGCCGATCGCCTTGCGGGCGAAGAAGTCGGTGTCCGACAGGCTCGGCTCGATGCAGGCGTACAGCAGGCCGGTGTCGGTGGCGGCCCGGAACTTGTTCTGGCAGATGATCGAGGTGCGGCGCTTCCAGAGGTCGTCGCTGTGCGCCCATTCGAGCATCAGGGGCCGCATGGTGTCGGGGAACTCCCGCAGCAGCGGGCCGATCCGCTGGACGGCGACCTCGTCGACGAAGTCCCACCAGGCCCCGGTGACGATCATCTCCTCGTAGATCGGGAGCGTGTAGAGCGTCCGGCCCCAGCGCAACGGGTACGCGGTGAGGGCGATGGCCGCGTAGCGCTCCTCGCGGTACTCCGCCTCGCGCCACAGGGCCAGCACCGCCCTGCGCCACTCGGGCGCCGCCTCGAACGGGTGCTCGGCGAAGACCTTGCGCAGCACCGCGCGGCGGGGCGCCGCCTGGACGCCGAGGAACGGCATGGCCGACTTCATGTAGGACCGCATGGCCGGGGCCCTGGCGGGGTCGGCGGCCTCGGCGAGCGCCAGCCTCACGGCCTTCTGCAGTGCCTCAGCGCTCACTCCCGCTCCTCGTCCGCCGCTCAGCCCGCCGCTTCCCGGGACCGCCCGCGGCCCCGGGGTCGCCCACCGCTCCCCGCGCCCGGCGGCCGGTCCGCACCGCCGTACCGTACCGGCCGCGCCGGGCGCTACGCCCGCTGGGTCGTCCGCTCCCCGGTGGCCAGGCCGTCGAAGAGGACGGCGACGTAGTGCTCGGCGAGGGCGGCGGTGTCGAGGCGGCCGCCCGGCCGGAACCAGCGGACGGTGACCCAGATGGTGTCGCGGATCATGCGGTAGGTGAGCTTGGGGTCCACGTCGGGGCGGAACTGGCCGACGGCCTGGCCGCGCTTGATCTGCTCGACCCACATGCGCTCGACCTCGTCCTCGGCCTTGACCAGGTAGTCGAAGCGGCCGCCGGGCAGGGAGCGCAGGTAGTTCCAGTCGTTCTGCATGACGGTGATCGCCGCGCGGTGGGGCTCCAGCGTGCCGAAGCCGATCCGCACCATCTCCGACAGGATCGTGCGGGGCTCGCCTCCCTGCTCCAGCACGGCGCGGTAGCGGCCGACGATGTCGTGCAGGAAGGTGCTGAGCACCTCGTCGACGATCGTCTCCTTGGAGTCGAAGTGGTGGTAGAGGCTTCCGGACAGGATGCCGGCCTCCTCCGCGATCTCGCGGACGGTGGTCGCCTGGAAGCCCTTGCGGGCGAAGAGCTCGGCGGCGAGCTTGACGAGGTGGTCGCGGCGTTCCGAGGCGGAGCCGGATGAGGCCGCCCGCTTCGTCGCACCCCGGCGCCTGACCGGGGTGGTGGTCGCGCCTCCGGAGTCCTTTCGCGTGTTCACGCCTTCATTATGAACCCTTGCGCAATCGCTTGTTCACGCAATCGCGGGGCCCGCCCGCCTCCGGGCGCCCGCCGCCGCCGGTGGAAAATCAGTGAACCTTCTTACTAGATTTGTCCCGAGGCGCCGCCGGCGCCCCGGGCGTGCCGGCCGCGCGGGCGCGGCGCGGGACCGTCCGGCGCGCGGGCGGACGAGGAGGACGCATGAGGCGGGACCCCGAGCTGCTCCGCCTGGCCGACGCCGTCGTCCTGCCGGGCTTCGAGGGAACGGACCCGCCCGGCTGGCTCCGCCGGAGGCTGTCGGAGGGGTTGTCCGGGGTGGTGCTCTTCTCCCGCAACATCGCCTCCCCCTCCGGGCTCGCCGAGCTCACCGCGGCGCTCCGCGCGGAGAACCCGGACGTGCTCGTCGGCGTCGACGAGGAGTCCGGCGAGGTCACCCGGCTGGAGGCCGCGGGCGGGAGCACCCGGCCGGGCAACTACGCGCTCGGCGTCGTGGACGACGTGGAGCTCACCGAGCGGATCGCCCGGGAGCTCGGTGGCGAGCTGGCCCGCGCGGGCGTCAACCTCGACTTCGCACCCTCGGCCGACGTCAACTCCAACCCCGGCAACCCGGTCATCGGGCTGCGCTCCTTCGGAGCCCGCCCCGGGCTGGTCGCCCGGCACACCGCGGCCTGGATCCGGGGCCTGCAGTCGGCCGGCGTCTCGGCCTGCGCCAAGCACTTCCCCGGCCACGGCGACACCTCGGCCGACTCCCACCACGAGGTCCCCCTCGTCACCGCCACCGCCGAGGAGCTCAGGGAGACGGCGCTGCGGCCCTTCCGCGCCGCCGTCGCGGCGGGCGTGCATGCGATCATGACCGGCCACCTGGTCGTGCCCGCGCTCGATCCCGAGGTGCCCGCCACGCTCAGCGGCCGGGTGCTGCGCGGCCTGCTCCGGGGCGAGCTGGGCTTCCGGGGGCTCGTCGTCACCGACGCCGTCGAGATGCGGGCGGTCTCCGCCCGGTACGGGATCGGCGGCGCCGCGGCGCTGGCGGTGGCCGCGGCCGCCGACGCGGTCTGCGTGGGCGGGGAGCACGCCGACGAGCGGACCGCGACCGGCGTCCGCGACGCGGTCGCGGACGCGGTGGCCGAAGGGCGGCTGCCCGAGGAGCGGCTGGCCGAGGCGGCCGGCCGGGTGCGCGACCTCGCCCGCCGGGCCGCCCCGCGCGCCGCGGCCGGTGAC
>NZ_BAAAUT010000089.1:0-20775 GCF_039534085.1 Planomonospora alba | reverse complement strand
ATGATGTAGACCTCGGGGTGGCCGAAGAACCAGAACAGGTGCTGCCACAGCAGCGCGCCTCCGGTGGCCGGGTCGAAGATCTGCGTGCCGAGCTTGCGGTCGGCCAGCAGCCCCAGCAGGGCGGCGGCGAGCACCGGGAAGGCCATCAGCACCAGGATCGAGGTGAGCAGCACGTTCCAGGTGAAGATCGACATGCGGAACATCGTCATGCCGGGCGCGCGCATGCAGATGATGGTGGTGATGAAGTTGACCGAGCCGAGGATGGTGCCCAGACCGCTGATGGTCAGGCCCGCCAGCCACAGGTCACCGCCGACGCCCGGCGAGCTGATCGCGTTCGAGAGCGGGGTGTAGGCCGTCCAGCCGAAGCTGGCCGAGCCGCCCGGGGTGATGAAACCCGACAGGGTGATCAGGCTGCCGAACAGGAACAGCCAGTAGCTGACCATGTTGAGCCGGGGGAAGGCCACGTCGGGCGCGCCGATCTGCAGCGGCATGAGCGCGTTGGCGAACCCGGCGAACAGCGGGGTCGCGAACATCAGCAGCATGACCGTGCCGTGCATGGTGAACAGCTGGTTGAACTGCTCGTTGCTGGTGAACTGCAGGCCCGGCTGGGTCAGCTCCGCCCGCATGATCAGCGCCATCACGCCGCCGATCAGGAAGAACGCGAACGAGGTGATGAAGTAGAGGTTGCCGATCACCTTGTGGTCGGTGGACGTGGCCCACTTCACGATCATCGAGCCCTTGCGGCCCGCCGCCGGCGCTCCGCCGGTGAGCTGGTGGGTCTGTGCGGTCACGGGGTACCCGCCTTGCTAGCCATGTACTGGTCGAATGTCTTCTGGTCGACGACCTTCACACGGAAGAGCATGCGGCTGTGGTCCACGCCGCACAGCTCGGCGCAGCGGCCCGCGAAGGTTCCCTCCGTGGTCGTGTCGATCTGGAACTTGTTCTGCACGCCCGGGATCACGTCCCGCTTGAACTGGAAGTTCGGCACCCAGAAGGAGTGGATGACGTCCGGCGAGACCAGGTCGAACTCGATCTTCTTGCCGACCGGGAGCACCAGCTCGGGGGCCTCGGCCGCCATGTAGCTGTCGGCGGGGCGGCCGACCACCTGGACCTGCTTGCCGCCGGCCTCGGTGGTGAAGCGCCAGCTCCACTGGAAGCCCTCGACCTTCACCTTGACGTCGGGGCTGGCCGACATCTCGTTGATGTAGTTCTGGTCGCGCGCGGTGAAGAAGAAGAGCACACTGATCATGATCAGCGGCACGATCGTGTAGAGCATCTCGATCGGCAGGTTGTAGCGCACCTGCGGCGGGAGCTCGGCGGAGTTCTTCCTCTTGCGGTGGAACGCGGCGGACCACAGGATCAGGCCCCACACGACCACGCCGGTGGCCAGAGCGGCGATCCAGGAGCCGTTCCACAGGCTCTGGACGGCCTCGGCCTGCTTGGTGACGCCCTCCGGCATGCCACCGCGGGACCAATCTTCGGCACTACACGCCGTCGCGGACACCAGCAGCACCGCCAGAGCGGCAGCGCGTGGCACCCGGCGGCGGGCCAACGGACGCCGTTCGCAACGGCGGGTCGGACTCACGGATCGCCTACCCCACAGATGTAGCCCAGGAATCACTCCTGGGCGGTCGTTTGTTCAGGTTCACGGTTTGCAGTTCACAGCTTCACGCTGGGGGACACATTAGCGCGGACCACCCCCGCCCTCCTGCGCGACCCCGGTCGTGGCGCGCGGGATGCGACGATATGGAGCGTGGCGTACTTCGACGCGGCATCCACCGAGCCGCTGCACCCTCAGGCACGCGAAGCGCTGGTCGCGGCGCTCGACGCCGGCTGGGCCGACCCCGCTCGGCTGTACGGCTCCGCTCGCAGGGCAAGGATGTTACTGGAACAGGCGCGGGAGGAGATCGCCGAGGTCCTCGGGGCCCGCGCCGACGAGGTGTCCTTCACCTCCTCCGGCACCCAGGCGGTCCACCTGGGCGTGCTGGGCGCCCTGGCCGCGCGGCGCCGCGCGGGCCGCCGCCTGGTCGTCTCCGCGGTGGAGCACTCCAGCGTGCTGCACGCCGCCGCGCTGCACGAGCGCGACGGCGGCACGGTCGAGACTGTGGGCACCGGCCGTACCGGCCGGGTGGACGCCGAGGCGTTCGGCGCGGCGGTCCGCGCCGAGGGCACCGCGCTGGCCTGCCTGCAGAGCGCCAACCACGAGGTCGGCACGGTGCAGCCGGTCGCCGAGGCGGCCGCGGCGTGCGCCGAGGCGGGCGTGCCGCTCCTGGTGGACGCCGCGCAGACGGCCGGCAGGCTGCCGCTGCCCGCCGGGTGGTCGCTGCTGGCCGCCAGCGCGCACAAGTGGGGCGGCCCGGCGGGGGTCGGCGTGCTGGTGGTCCGCAAGGGCACGCGCTGGCGCAGCCCGCTCCCGGAGGACGACCGGGAGCGCCGCCGGGTGCCGGGCTTCGAGAACGTGCCCGCGATCGTGGCGGCGGCGGCCGCGCTGCGGGCCATGGCGGCCGAGGCCGGGCGGGAGGGAGCCCGCCTGTCGGCCCTGGTCGACCGGATCAGGGCGGAGGTGCCGAGGCTCGTCCCCGACGTCGAGGTCATCGGAGACCCCGTCGCGCGGGTGCCGCACATCGTCACCTTCTCCTGCCTCTACGTCGAGGGCGAGGCGCTGCTGACCGAGCTGGACCGGGCGGGATTCGCCGTATCCTCCGGAAGCTCCTGCACGGCGAGTACGCTTCGTCCATCGCACGTCCTGGAGGCGATGGGCGTGCTTACACACGGGAACGTCCGGGTATCGCTGCCCCGGGGCGCGTCCGCCGCGGACGTCGACCGCTTCCTCGCCCTGCTGCCGGAGGCCGTGCGCAGGATCCGCGAGCAGGCGGGAGTCAGGTCCTGACGAGAGATCGGGGAGTGAGAGCGCGATGACGCCGAGACCAGCAACCGAGGGAGCCGTCCAGCCGCCGGCGCTGACCATCGACGCCCTGGGCAGGAAGTGCCCGATCCCGATCATCATGCTCGCCGAGCAGATCAACCAGGTCCCGCTGAACGGGATCGTCGCCGTGCTGGCCGACGACCCGGCGGCCTTCACCGACGTGCCCGCCTGGTGCAGGCTGAAGTCCCACCACCACGTGGCCAGCTACGAGCTCCCCGAGGGGGGCTGGGCCATCCACGTGCGACGGAATTACTGACTCGTCCCGAAACGGGTACGCCTCCCCCTGAAAGGCGATTCCGACGTTTCAGGGGGAGACGTCATGAGCGGAAGCACCGCCAAGGACCTGATGAACTCCGGCTGCCAGTGCATCCAGGCGGAGGAGACGCTCGACAGGGCCGCGCAGATGATGAAGGAGATGGACGTCGGCGCCCTGCCCATCTGCGGCAGCGACGACCGGCTCAAGGGCATCATCACCGACCGCGACATCGTCGTGAAGTGCATCGCCGAGGGCAGGGATCCGTCCCGGACCACCGCGGGGGAGCTCGCCACCGGCCTGGTCTGGGTCTCGGCCGACGCCAGCGTCGAGGAGGCCCTCGCCAGGATGGAGGAGAACCAGATCAAGCGGCTGCCGGTCATCGAGAACGGCCGGATCGCCGGCATGATCAGCGAGGCCGACCTGGCCAGGAACCTGCCCGAGGACAAGCTCGCCGACTTCGTCCACCGCGTCTACGCGCGGAGCTGAGCGCGTCCACCGCGTCCGCACGCGGAGCCGGGCGCCGTCCGCACCGGGAACCAGCCGGTCCGGGTCCGTACGGCCGCCGCGTCCCCGTACACCGGGCGCGGCGGCCGTCCGCCGCGTCCCGCGCGGGATGCGGCGGACGCCTGTCAGGCGTAGTGGCAGCGCACGTGCCCGGCCACCTCGTCCGCGGCGGCGGCGCCGTAGGCGGCGGCGAAGCGCTCCAGGAAGACCTTCTGGCCGAGCTCGTACTCCTGGCAGCCGACGCGCTCCAGGACGTGGGTGGCGGTGAGGTTGCCGATCTGGCCGCAGCGCTCCAGGGAGAGCCCCCAGGCCAGGCCGGCCAGGAAGCCCGCGCGGAAGGCGTCGCCGACGCCGGTGGGGTCGGCCTTGCCCAGCTCGGGGGCCGGGGAGACGTGCAGCGACGGCTCGCCCTTGCGGTCGATCACGGCGCCCTTGGGGCCGAGCGTGGTGACGCGGACGCCGACCCGGTCGAGGATCTCCTCGTCGGACCAGCCGGTCTTCTGCTCGATCAGCCCCTTTTCGTAGTCGTTGCCGAACAGGTAGGCGGCGCCGTCGATCAGCAGGCGGATGTGCTCGCCGGGCATCCGGGCCAGCTGCTGGGAGGGGTCGGCGGCGAACGGAATGCCCCGCTGGCGGGCCTCGTCGGTGTGGCGCAGCATCGCGTCGGGGTCGTTGGGGCTGATCAGCACCAGGTCGATCCCGCCCACCCGGTCGGCGATCGGCTTCAGCTCGATCAGCCGGGCCTCGGCCATCGCGCCGGTGTAGAACGACGCGATCTGGTTGTGCTCGGTGTCGGTGGTGCACAGGAAGCGCGCGGTGTGGTGCGTGTCCGAGACGTGCACGGAGGCGCAGTCGACCCCGTGGCGCTCCAGCCAGGAGCGGTAGTCGGCGAAGTCCGCGCCGACCGCGCCGACCAGGATGGGCGACAGGCCCAGGCAGCCCATGCCGAAGGCGATGTTGGCCGCGCAGCCGCCGCGGCGGACTTGCAGGTCGTCCACGAGGAACGACAGGGAGACCCGGTCGAGCTGGTCGGCGATCAGCTGGTCGCCGAAACGGCCCGGGAAGGTCATCAGATGGTCGGTCGCGATGGAGCCGGTGACGGCGATGCGCACGGGGTTCTTCTCCTCGTTGTCGGCATCTTCGGGCGGTGAGCCACGCAAGGATACGCCACCTGCGGACACACGGAGGCCCTGTCAGGTGAGGCGCGCCTCACCTGACAGGGCCTCCCGCCCCTGCCGGGCCGGTTCTCAGTTGAACGAGTCGCCGCAGGCGCAGGAGCCGGTGGCGTTCGGGTTGTCGATGGTGAAGCCCTGCTTCTCGATCGTGTCCACGAAGTCGATCGTGGCACCCATGAGGTACGGCGCGCTCATCCGGTCGGTGACCACGTTGACCCCGTTGAACTCGGAGACGATGTCGCCGTCCATCGAACGGTCGTCGAAGAAGAGCTGGTAGCGCAGGCCGGAGCAGCCGCCGGGCTGCACGGCCACACGCAGCTGGAGGCCCTCCTCGCCCTGCTGCTCCAGCAGGCTCTTGACCTTGGCCGCGGCCGCGTCGCTCAGGATCAGGCCCTGCGCCGTGGTCTCGGTGCTCTCAACCGACATGTGGTGACTCCCGCGTCTACGTCAGCCGCCCTCCAGGAGCGGCCGTCTGTGTCTGACGTCCTTCTCAGACGCTACCAACACCCGCGGGATGCCGTGCATTCCGGCTCCGCCCCTCCCCCGGAATAAATCCCCGGAGGCATGTGTCATCATTAATCGTCAGTTCGATGATAAGGGGGTGTGGTCGTGACGACCACCGAGACCGGGCTTCCGCTCTTCGTCCTCGGCCGGCAGGCCGACCCGCACAGCGAGCGGGGGGTGGACTGCCCCGGTGAGCTGCCGCCGGCCTCCGACCCGGCCCTCGTGGAGCGGGCGAGGCGGGCCAAGGCGGCGCTCGGCGACCGGGTCTTCGTGCTCGGCCACCACTACCAGCGCGACGAGGTCATCCAGTTCGCCGACGTGACCGGCGACTCCTTCAAGCTCGCCCAGCAGGCCGCGGCCCGCCCCGAGGCCGAGTACATCGTCTTCTGCGGCGTGCACTTCATGGCCGAGTCCGCCGACATCCTGACCTCCGACGCCCAGAAGGTCGTGCTGCCGGACATGGCGGCGGGCTGCTCGATGGCCGACATGGCCACCTTCGACCAGGTCGAGGAGTGCTGGGACGTGCTCGCCGACGCCGGGATCGCCGACGTGACGGTGCCCATCACCTACATGAACTCCAGCGCGGACATCAAGGCGTTCTGCGGGCGCAACGGCGGCGCCGTGTGCACCTCCTCCAACGCGCGCCGGGCCCTGGACTGGGCCTTCTCCCGCGGGGAGAAGGTGCTGTTCCTGCCCGACCAGCACCTGGGCCGCAACACCGCGGTGCTGGAGATGGGCCTGTCCCTCGACGACTGCGTCGTCTACAACCCCCACCGGCCGAACGGCGGCCTGACCGAGCAGCAGCTGCGCGACGCCAAGATGATCCTGTGGCGGGGGCACTGCTCGGTGCACGGGCGCTTCACCGCGGAGAGCGTCGACGACGTCCGCGAGCGCGTCCCCGGCGTCAACGTGCTGGTCCACCCCGAGTGCCGGCACGAGGTGGTCGTCAAGGCCGACCACGTCGGCTCGACCGAGCACATCATCAAGACGCTCACCGAGGCCCCGGCGGGCTCGTCCTGGGCGATCGGCACCGAGCTGAACCTGGTCAAGCGGCTGGCGGCCATGTTCCCCGACAAGAACGTGTCGTTCCTGGACCGGACCGTCTGCTACTGCTCGACGATGAACCGGATCGACCTGCCGCACCTGGTGTGGGCGCTGGAGTCCCTGGCGGCGGGCCAGGTCGTCAACCAGATCACCGTGGACGCCGAGACCACCCACTGGGCCAAGGTCGCCCTGGACCGGATGCTCGCCCTGCCCTGACGGCCCCGGCGCGCGTGCCGTGTGGCAGGGCCCCGGCGGTCCCAGGTCGTCCCCTGGGACCGCCGGGGCCCTCTCACGTGCGCGCCGAGCCGCGCCGGAAGGGCGGTGCGGACCGCACCCCCGGAGCCGCCCGCATCCCGGTCAGCGGACCCGGGTGTAGCGCATGAACTGCGTCTTGTACTCCTTGTCGTCGGCGGTCTCGGCCAGCACCCGCCTCACCTGTCCCGTCAGGTCGATGACCACGGCCTCGTGCCCGGAGCCCTTCTTCCGCCAGGCCGCGATGTGCTGGTCGTCGTACCAGCCGATGACGCGGTCGGTCACGAACGGCACCCGCGCCTCCGGCTCCCCTCCGGCGGCGGAGGTGGACCAGACGCAGATCTCCTCCTTGGTGTCCTTGCAGTAGGTCATCAGCAGCTCACCGGAGGGGTTGATGTCATCGCTCTCGACCGTGAGCGGGGCGCCAACCTCGAGCAGCGTCTGCAGCACGACGCCGCTGTCCGGGTCGTAGAAGCGGATGCGCTGGGTCTTGTCGGTGAGCGCCCAGGTGCCGACCGCCCGGCCGTCGCCCCGCCAGAAGTAGCTCCACTGGCCGGCGTCCTTCTCCTTCACCTTGACGATCTTCGCCTTCTTCGCGGCGATGTCGATGATCGCGAAGCCGTACGGCTTGCTGGTGTCGCCGACCGCCTCGTACAGCGTCACCAGGGCCTTGGTCTCGTCGGGCGACCACTGCGGCAGAGCGGGGTAGACCGGCGCCTTGGTGATCTTCACCTTGCTCTCCGCGCCGCTCTTCCGGTCGATGATCGACACCAGCGCGTAGCTGCCCGCGTCGTATTGCAGGTCGGTGGCGAGCGCCCTGGTGCCGTCGGCGTTGGCCGTGTAGTCGATGTGCTTGCCGTCCGCGGCGAACGCGCCGTCGTTCCCGCGCACGTAGAGGCGGAACTTCCCGCCCGACTCCAGGCTGTAGGAGGTCAGCTTGATCGGGTCCTCGTCGCTCTCGTGCACGGTGGTCGAGCTGCCGGGGAGCTTGGCCTTCCGGGTCGCCTCGGGCACCCGGGCGGCGGCCGGGGTGGGCGTGGCGTCGGGGTTCGCCGTCGAGGGCGCGCCGGTGGCCGCGGCGGGCGACGGGGTCGGGTCGGGCTCGCCGCCGTCCCGCAGCGCCAGCGTGACGCCGCCGGCGACGAGCGCGACCGTGAGCCCGGCGCCGACGACCGTCCAGAGGCGGCGCCGCCCGCCGCCGGAGCCGCTGCCCGGCGCCGGCCGGTGGCCCGGGTACGGCGCGGGCCCCTGCGGCTGCTGGCCGTACGGCGGCTGCTGGCCGTACCCGCCGGGACCGGACGGGTACGGCGCCTGCCCGCCGGGGACCGTCGGCTGCTGCGGGAACCCTCCCGGCCCGGTCCGGTGCGCGGGCGAGCCGCCGGGGCCGGTCCGGTCCGGGTATCCGCCGGGTCCGGTCTGGTGGGGCGGGAAGCCGCCGGGGCCCGCCGGGTGCCCCTCGGGGGCGTACGGCGCGGTGGCGCCCTGCGTCGGCACGCCGTACATCGTCTGCTGGAAGCCCTGAGGTCCGGTCTGGTGGGGCGGGAAGCCTCCTGGTCCGGTCTGGTGGGGCGGGAAGCCGCCGGGGCCCGTCTCCGGGTATCCGCCGGGACCGGCCTGGCGCGCCGCCTGGGGGAACGCCTGGTGGGGCGCGCCCCCGGCGCCGGGGCCGGTCTGCTGGGCGGCCACGGCCGAGCCCTCGGCGAGGATGGCCTGCGGCGGGGGAACCGGCGCGGAGCCCTGCGCGCCCGCCCCGGCGTGGCCGAGCAGCCGCATCAGCGCCTCGCTCGCCGTCGGGCGGCGGGCGGCGTCCTTGGACAGGCAGTCGCCCACCAGCTCGCGCAGGGCCTCGTCCTCGATCGCCGACAGGTCCGGCTCCGCGTTCATGATGCGGTTGAAGATCGCCGGGAGGCTGTCGGTGCCGAACGGCGGCTGCCCGGTGGCCGCGAAGACCATCGTGCAGCCCCACGCGAACATGTCGGCGGCCGGGCCCGCGGCCTCCCCGGCGAGCTGCTCGGGGGTCATGTAGGCGGGGGTGCCGATCGCCATCGCGGTCAGCGTCGAGGTCCGGTCGAGGGCCTTGGCGATGCCGAAGTCGATCACCCGGGGGCCGTCGGGGGCGAGCAGCACGTTGGACGGCTTGAAGTCGCGGTGCACGATGCCCGCCTGGTGGATCGCGACGAGCGCGGTGACCGTGCCGATGGCGAGCCGGTGCAGCGCCGAGCCCGCCCGCGGGCCCTCGGTGGCGACGACCCTGTCGAGGGTCGGCCCGTCGATGAACTCGCTGACGATGTACGGCCGGTGGTCGTCGTCGACCCCCGTCTCCAGCACCGCCGCGGTGCAGAACGGCGAGACGCGCCGGGCCGTGCCGACCTCACGGATGAAACGTTCCAACGCCTCCTCGTCCTGGGCGAGGTCGGCACGGAGCAGCTTGACGGCGACACGCACCCCGGTGGGGGACTCGCCGAGGTAGACCGTTCCCTGGCCGCCCTCGCCGAGCCGCGCGGTGAGCCGGTACTCGCGCACCTGCTCAGGGTCACCGGGCCGCAGGGGCGCGAGGTCCGGCATAACGACACCCTCTTTCATGGGCTTTTTGTGTCCCATTGTGGGGGCAGATCCCGGTGACCCGCACATCAACCACAGGACAAGAAAGGAGAAAAGCCTTGACCTCAGGTCAAGGCTGTTTCAAGCGGCGGGGCACGACGGGCGTGCTCCCGGACCGCCAGGGCACGGGCCCGGGCGAACGGGGTTCGCGCCGGGCGTCCGTCCGCGGCGGGAGGGCTATCCGGGGATCAGGCCCTCGTCGCCCAGCATCTCCCGGACCTCCTCCATCGAGGCGTCCGAGGGCGGGAGGATCAGCTCGGAGGGCTCCAGGCTCTCGTCCGGCAGCTCCCGGCCGACGTCGCGCACCTTGTCCAGCAGGGCGTGCAGGCGGGTCCGGAACGTCTCCTCGTCCCCGGCCCGGATCGCCTCCTCCAGCTCTCCGTCCAGGCGGTTGAGGGCCGCGAGGTCGTCGGCGGCGATCTCGACCTGGCCCTCGCCCATGATGCGGATGATCACTGCCCCTCCCCCGGCTGCCGGTACTGCTGGGTCGGCGGCTGCTGCGGCTGGCCGTACGGCTCGCCCTGCGGCTGCTGCTGCGGCTGCGCGTACTGCTGGGCCTGCGGCTGCTGCTGCGGCTGGCCCTGCTCGATCGCGCCCTGCGGCGCGGACCCCTGCCCCAGCTCCGCCTTCATCCGGGCGATCTCCAGCTCCACGTCGCGCCCGCCGCCCATGCGGTCCAGCTCGGCCTGGATGTCGTCGCCGCGCGAACCGCTGAAGTCGTCGAGCGCACCGCTGGCGAGCAGTTCGTCGATCGCGCCGGCCCGCGCCTGCATCTGGGCGGTCTTGTCCTCCGCGCGCTGGATGGCGAGGCCGACGTCGCCCATCTCCTCGGAGATGCCGGAGAAGGCCTCGTTGATCCGGGTCTGCGCCTCGGCCGCGGTGTAGGTGGCCTTGATGGTCTCCTTCCGCGTGCGGAAGGCGTCGACCTTGGCCTGCAGGCGGTGGGAGGCGTGGGTGAGCTTCTCCTCCTCCGCTTGGAGGTTGTCGTGCTGCACCCGCAGGTCGGCGATCTGGGTCTGCAGCGCGCTGCGGCGGGTCAGCGCCTCGCGGGCCAGGTCCTCGCGCCCCACGCTCAGCGCCTTGCGGCCCTGGTCCTCCAGCTTGCGCGCCTGCGCCTCGATCTGGTTGATCTGCAGCTCGACCCGCTTGCGCGAGGTTGCGACATCGGCCACGCCCCGGCGCACCTTCTGCAGCAGCTCCAGCTGCCGCTGGTAGGAGTAGTCCAGGGTCTCGCGCGGATCCTCCATCTTGTCCAAAGCCTGGTTGGCCTTGGACTTAAAGATCATGGAAAGTCTCTTCATCACGCTCATGCGCGTCGGCCGTCCCCTTCTTCAACTGCGCTACGGGCCACCCCAGTGATTCCGGCCCCCGGAGAAAAGCGGCGGAGCCACATAGGGTTCACCCTACGCATAACGCACGGGGGCGTCACTAAGTTGCACTCCCGGTAGGCTGACCTTGTGTTCCGACGTACCCAGACCACCGCGGACGATTCCCCCGTCTCCGCCACCGATCCTAAGCCTGCGGGCAAGGGGCGTCCCACACCCAAGCGCCGGGACGCCGAGGGACGCCGCCGCCAGCCGGTCACCGCCCCCAAGAACCGCAAGGAGGCCTACCGGCAGCTCCGCGAGCGCCAGGCCGCCGAGCGCGCCCGCGCCCGCGAGGGCATGATGCGCGGCGACGAGCGCTACCTCCCGGCCCGCGACCGCGGCCCGGTCCGCAGGTTCGCCCGCGACTGGGTCGACTCGCGCCGCCTGCTCAGCCAGTACTTCCTGCCGTTCTCCCTGGTCATCCTGCTGGCCACCTGGATCCCCTTCCCGCCCGACATCCGCGGCTACGTCTACGTGGGTGTGATCACGATCGGCTGGCCGATCATGATGCTGGGCGTGCTGCTCACCTCGATCTGGGTGTCCTGGCAGGTCAAGAAGGTCGCGGCGGAGAAGTTCCCCGGCGAGAGCCTCAAGGGCGTCGGCTTCTACGCCGCGATGCGCGCCCTGCAGATCCGCAGGCTGCGCTTCCCTCCGCCGCAGGTCCTGCCGGGCGGCAAGCCCGTCCCGCCGAAGAAGTAGGCCCCGCAAGCAGGCCCCGCCGGGCCCCGTCCGCCCTCGGGCGACGGGGCCCGGCGCGTTCCCCGGCCCCGCCCGCGTCCCACCGGGCCCCGCCCGCGGGCCGCGGCGCTCCCCGTCACTCCTCGCCCTCGATCTCCCAGCCGAGGGCGCCGTCCCTCGCCACCGGCCGCCAGCGGCCGACGGACCCGCCGCCCTCCAGCGCGTCGGCGACCGTCCTCAGCAGCGCGTGGTAGGAGCGGATCCGGACGCCGCCGGGGGTGAAGGACACGGCGCCCCCGTGGCCGGTCTCCCCCACGTCGCGCCGTACCGAGTCGACCACCAGGTGGTTGCCGAGCCCGTCGGCGCCGACCGGGATCATCCGCCCGTCCCACCGGTCCGTGCGCGGGTCCGCCGTGTCCACGCCGTCGGACGCGCAGAGACTCCGCCACGTGTCCCGGATCCCGCGCACGCCGACGCCGGCGTACCGGAGGAAGTGCGGGAACCCGTCGTGCCTGAGCAGGGAGGCCCGCAGGTCGTCGGGGAAGCGCAGGCCCATCTGCGCCTCGGCGACCGCGATCGTGCGGGCGCGGGCGGGGCGGGCGAGCGAGCGGTGGGTCGCGGGCGCGTTGGCCCTCAGCCACCGCTCGATCCGCGCCCACTGCCGGTTCACCGCCCGGGTCACCTCCGGGTCGATCCTGCGCACCACCGGGGCGGCCGTCCGCGGGCCGCAGTCCCGGTCGGGTCCTGACCGGACCGCCGTGAGGGAGCCGGGCTCCCCGGGCGGCCCGGCTGCGCCGTCCCCGCCGGGGGCGGCCCGGTCCGGCCCGGGCGTCGCCGCCGTGCAGCGGGCGTGCAGCCTGCCGTCCTCCAGCCGGACGGGCGTGGTGCAGTCGCGGTCCGCCAGCACCAACGGGAGCTGGTCGTCGCTGAAGTAGTGCTCCTCCACGTACGCGGGCCCCTCCGGCGCCTCCTCGGAGAAGACCGCCGACTCCAGGGCCGTCGCGGCGACGGCCAGCAGGCACAGCGCGGCCGCGGCCGAGCCCCAGCGCGCCGGCCGGCGGCGGGCCGTCCCGTCCAGCGGCGGGCGCCGCGGCGGCAGGGGCCTCGGCTCGTACGGCCTGCGGGCGTACCGCGCCAGGTCGGCGGCCGTCGGAGTGCCGAGGACCGGGACGGGCGGCCACGGCTCCGCGGTCTTCCCCTCCCGGTCCTCCTCCGGAACGGTCCCCGCGGCGGAGGACTCCCGGCGCGCCGCCCCACCGCCGGCCGTACCCGTCCCCGGCGCCCGCCGCGCGCCCGGCGGGGCCGGACGGCTCCGCAGCCGGACCGCCGCGACCGCGGCCGCGACGGCCGCAGCCGCCGCACCGGCCGCGAGCGCGAGCCGTACCCATCGGAGAGTGATCAATCGCCGCACGCCGGGCAGAGTATCCCGAATCGGATCTTCTCTCGGCGCCTACTAGGGTCGAAGCATGGAATTCCGTCACCTCGGCCGGAGCGGTCTCATGGTCAGTGAGATCAGCTACGGCAATTGGATCACCCACGGTTCCCAGGTCGAGGAGGACGCCGCCAAGGAGTGCGTGAAGGCGGCGCTCGACGAGGGCATCACCACCTTCGACACCGCCGACGTCTACGCCGGCACCCGGGCCGAGGAGGTCCTCGGCCGCGCCCTGAAGGGCGTGCGCCGGGAGTCTCTGGAGATCTTCACCAAGGTCTACTGGCCGACGGGCCCCGGCCCCAACGACCGCGGGCTGTCCCGCAAGCACATCACCGAGTCGATCCACGGCTCGCTGCGCCGCCTGCAGACCGACTACGTCGACCTCTACCAGGCCCACCGGTTCGACCACGAGACTCCGCTCGAGGAGACCCTCAAGACCTTCGACGACCTGGTGCGGCAGGGCAAGGTCCTGTACGTCGGCGTCAGCGAGTGGAGCGCCGAGCAGATCGCCGCGGCGCTGAAGATCGCCGACGAGATGGGCTTCGACCGCCTGGTCTCCAACCAGCCGCAGTACTCCATGCTGTGGCGGGTCATCGAGGCCGAGGTCGTGCCGCTGTGCGAGAAGGAGGGCCTCGGCCAGATCGTCTGGTCCCCCATCGCCCAGGGCGTGCTCACCGGCAAGTACCTGCCGGGGCAGCCGCCGCCGGCCGGGTCCCGGGCCACCGACCCGAGCGGGAGCAACTTCATCTCCCGGATGCTCACCGACGACGTGCTCACCCGGGTGCAGGAGCTGAAGCCGATCGCCTCCGACCTGGGCCTGACCATGGCCCAGCTCGCGGTGGCGTGGGTGCTGCAGAACCCGAACGTGTCCTCGGCCATCGTCGGCGCGACCAGGCCCGAGCAGGTCCGCGACAACGTCAAGGCCTCCGGCGTCAAGCTGGACGCCGAGGTGATGAAGAAGATCGACGACGTGCTGGGCCCGATCGTCGAGCGGGACCCCGCCAAGACCGTCAGCCCGCCCAAGCGCCCGTAGGCGCCCCGCCGGGCCGCGCGGCCCCGCTCCTCCCGGAGGGGGCCGCGCGCGGTCCCGCCCGGCGGCTACTCCTCGCGCAGCGACATCCCGGCGTACTCGACCCGGTCGTCCTCCAGGAGCGTGACCTTCTCCACCCCGGCCGCCAGCAGCTCGCGCCAGTTCTCGCCGAGCCACGACTCCGCGTCGGACTGACTGGTGAACGCCTCCGCCGGGACGACCCCCTCGGTCACCTCTCCGCCGTTCGCGTTCTCGTAACGCCAGCGCCACGCCATGCCACCCGCTCCTTCCGCCGGTTCCGCCGCCGTCCTCGACGGTTCCGAGAGCCTATGTGATCGCGGTGCCCGCCGCACCGGACACCCGCCGGGCCGTGCGACCCTTGCCGGGTGGAAGTCCTGTTCGAGGGGACGGCGGGGCCGTACGGCCTGCCCGTCCCCGGCTGCCCCTGCGCCTCCTGCGCTCGCGTGCCCGCCCCCCGCCGGCCCACCCGGGTCCTCGTCGACGGCCGCCCCGTCGCGCCCGGGGGGAGCGTCGTCTCCGCCGACGGTGGCCGCCTGCTGTACGCCGCGCCGGAGCCCGTCCCCGGGCGGGGCGGCGGCTCCGGGGACGGGCCCTACGACGTCGTGCTGATCGACGTGCTGGACCGGCCGGAGCGCCTGGGCGACCTGCGCCGGCGGGGGCTGGTATCCGGCCGCACCCACGTGGTGGCCGTCGGGATCGACCACCGGGTGCCGAGCGAGGCCGAGCTGGAGCGGCGGCTGGCGCTGTGGGGGGTGCGGGCGGTGCCGGACGGGACGGTGCTCGACCCGCGCGGGGCGGCGCCCGCCCCGCCCCGGCTGCCGCGCCGCACCCTGCTGCTGGGCGGGGCGCGCTCGGGCAAGTCGGCCGAGGCCGAGCTCCGGCTGCTGGCCGAGCCGGAGGTCGTCTACGTGGCGACCGGGCCGTCCGGCGACGGCGACCCGGAGTGGCGCGAGCGCGTCCGGGCCCACCGGGAGCGCCGTCCCGCCCACTGGGGCACGGCGGAGACCACGGACGTGGCCGCGCTGCTGGAGAGCGCGGCGGCGCCCCTGCTGGTCGACGGGCTGGGCACCTGGGTCGCCGCCGTGCTCGACGAGTGCGGCGCCTGGGAGGGCGGGCCCGCGGCGCTCGCCGGGGCCGAGGAGCGCTGCGACGAGCTGGTGGCCGCCTGGCGGCGGGTGCGCACGCCGGTCGTGGCGGTCTCGGACGAGGTCGGCCTGGGCGTGGTCCCGGCGACCCCCGGCGGGCGGCTCTTCCGCGACGTGCTGGGCCGGCTGAACCAGCGCCTGGCCGCCGAGTCGGAGGACGTCGCCCTGGTCGTCGCCGGGCGCCTGCTCCCGCTGCCCCTCTGACCTTCTCCCTTTCCGGCCTGCCGCTCCTCGCCCTGCCGCCCCTCCGAGCCACCGCCGCTCCGGCCTTCTCCCCCTCGCCCTGCCGCCGCTCCGGCCTTCTCCCCCGCCCTCCGTTCCTCTCCGGACTCGCCTCCTGCCTGCTCCGCCCCTCCGCTCCCCCGGCCGGTCACCGGCCCGCGCCGGAGCCCCCGGACGCTACGATCGTCGGCCATGCCCGCGCAGCCGCCCCCGGACAACCCGAGCGACCCCGCCGGTCCCCGCGATCCCGAGGACAGGCTGGCCCCGGAGAACCCCGCCGCCCCGTCCACGTTCGGGGACGGGCTCCGGCTGGCGGTCGGCACGCTGAGCGTCTTCCCGGTGCGGCCGGGGACGGTGGACCGCCGGGCGGGCGGCCGGGCGATGGCGCTCGCCCCGCTGGTGGGCGCGGCGCTGGGCGCCGTCGCGGCGGCCGTGCTGGCGGGTGCGCTCCTGACGGGCGCCTCGCCGCTGCTCGCCTCGCTCCTGGCGGTGGGCACGCTGGCGCTGCTCACCCGGGCCCTGCACCTGGACGGGCTGGCCGACCTGGCCGACGGGCTGGGCAGCGGCCGGCCGGCCGGGCAGGCCCTGGACATCATGAAGCGCTCCGACATCGGCCCGTTCGGGGTGGTGACGCTGGTCTTCGTCCTGGGCGCGCAGGCGGCGGCGCTGGCGGAGGCCTCCGCCGCCGGGCACGGGCCGGTCGCGCTGGTCGCCGCCTGCGTCGCCGGGCGGCTGGCGATCACCTGGGCCTGCCGCGAGGGCGTCCCCGCGGCCCGGCCGGGCGGGCTGGGCGCGCTGGTCGCGGGCACCGTACGGCGCGGCCCCGCCCTGGCCGCCACCGCGCTCTGCCTGGCGGGCCTGGCCGTGCTGTCGCTCGCCCACCACACCGGTTCCCTCGACCTGCTCGCCGCCTCCGGGAGCGCCTCCGACCGCCGCCACGCGGACCACTCCCCCGCCGACCAGGGGGGAGAGGACCCGCCGGGGGTCGGCGAGGAAGCCGACGAGCTCGTCGTCCGGTTCGAGAACTGGGTCGAGCCGTGCCCCGGCCCCTCCTGCCCGCCCGGTCCCGGTCTCGTCGTCGAGGACTCTGGCCCGTCCGCCTTCCTCGTGGAAGGGCTGCTGGGCGGCGCGCCGTTCCCCCTCCTCCTGGCGGGCCTCCCGTTCGCCCTGGTGGCCGGGCTGCTGGCGGCCTCGGCGCTGCGGCGCCGGGCGGTGCGGCGGCTGGGCGGGGTCACCGGGGACGTGCTGGGCGCGCTCGCCGAGACCGCCGCGGCCGCCGCGCTGGTAGCCTGCGCGCTCCTGTGGTGAGACGACCCGGGTCCCCGCCGGGCCCGGAGTCCGCCCCGGCCCAGGGGACCGCCCTCCGGGGGCCCGCTCCGGGCCTCGGCGGGGGCCCGGACGGTCAGGACAGTTCCCTGATGACGTGGACGACCTCCTCGGGGCCGTAGCCGTACCGGTCGGCCGTGGCGAGCAGGTCGCGCACGGCCTCCGCCAGCAGCCCGCGGGCGTCGGGGCGGCGCAGCACGCTGACGCCCCGGCCGCGCCGGAACTCCAGCAGGCCCTCGTCCCGCAGCCCGCGCAGTGCGCGCAGGACGGTGTTGACGTTGACGCCGAGCGCGGCGGCCAGGTCCCGGGCGGGCGGGAGCCGGTCGCCGGGGGCGCAGGCCCCCTCGGCGACGGCGCGGCGGACCGCTCCGGCGACCTGGACGTGCAGCGGCCGGGGGTCGTTCGGGTCGAGAGTGAGCATCATGGTGCCAGTGACATTAGCTCCATCGGCGTGATGGAATCATCCTGGTTGGCACCATTTCCGGTTTACCGATTGGTAGGACGACCCCTCGTTTACGCGAACGGCCCCGACAGGACTAGCATCGGCCTACGTGACCACAGTGCGGCTGAACTCAAGTGACAACGTCGTCTCTTTCGATACCGAAGCGCTGGTCGTCGGAGTCCATCCCAGCCCGGACGGCCTGCGGGCCGCGCCCGGCGCCGAAGGGCTCGACGAGGCGCTCGGCGGCAGGCTCGCCGCCACCCTCGGCGCCATGGGCGTCAAGGGCAAGGCCGGTGAGATCGCCAAGGTCCCGACCTTCGGCGCGCTGACCGCCCCGCTCCTCGTCGCCGTGGGCCTCGGCGACGCCCCCGAGGGGGACTACGACCCCGAGGCCCTCCGCCGCGCCGCGGGCACCGCGACCCGCGCCCTGGCCGGGACCGGCCGGGTCGCGCTCGCCCTGCCGGCCACCACGGCCGAGCAGGTCGGCGCCCTGGCCCTCGGCGGCCTGCTGGGCGCCTACGCCTTCACCAAGTACCGCACCGGCGACGGGCAGCCCGCTCCGGTGGACGAGATCACCGTGCTGGGCGGCGCCGAGGGCGCCGAGGAGGCCGTCGCGCGCGCCTCCACGGTCGCCGCCTCCGTCTCCCTGGTCCGCGACCTGGTCAACACCCCGCCCTCGGACCTGTGGCCGGCCCGCTTCGCGGAGATCGCCGAGCAGACCGGGGCCGAGGCCGGCCTCTCGGTCGAGGTGCTCGACGAGACCGCCCTCAAGGAGGGCGGCTACGGCGGCATCGTCGCCGTCGGCCAGGGCTCCGCCAACCCGCCGCGCCTGGTCCGCCTCGCCTACAGCCACCCGGAGGCGTCCAAGACGGTCGCCTTCGTCGGCAAGGGCATCACCTTCGACTCGGGCGGCCTGTCGCTCAAGCCCACCTCCTCGATGGACTGGATGAAGTCCGACATGGGCGGCGCGGGCGCGGTCTTCGGCGCTCTCGTCGCCATCGCCCGGCTGGGCCTGAAGGTCAACGCGGTCGGCTACCTGTGCCTGGCCGAGAACATGCCCAGCGGCACCGCCCAGCGCCCCTCGGACGTGTTCACCAGCTACGCGGGCAAGACGGTGGAGGTGCTCGACACCGACGCCGAGGGCCGCCTGGTCCTGATCGACGGCATCGCCCGCGCCGGCGAGGACGGCCCCGACCTGATCGTGGACGTCGCCACGCTCACCGGGGCGCAGATCGTCGCGCTCGGCTGGCGTACGGCGGGCGTCATGGCCAACGACGACGAGCTCCGCGAGGAGGTCGTCCGGGTGGCCGGCGAGCAGGGCGAGAACGCCTGGGGCATGCCGCTGCCCGAGGAGCTCCGCAAGGGGCTCGACTCCCCCGTCGCCGACATCGCCAACCTGCACCCCGAGCGGTGGGGCGGCATGCTCACCGCGGGGATCTTCCTGAAGGAGTTCGTGCCGGAGGGCGTGCGCTGGGCGCACATCGACATGGCCGGTCCCGCCTTCAACAAGGGCGAGCCGCACGGCTACACGCCGAAGGGCGGGACCGGGGCGATCACCCGGACCCTCATCGGCCTCGCCGAGCGGTACGCCGGCTGAAGTCAAACCCTGCGCGAGCAGGGCACACGCGACGTAGACAAGTGAAAAGATGCGGTTGCCGGGGCCAGGCCGGAAGCGGGGCCCCGGCGGCGTACCGATCCGACAAGGAGCATTCCTGTGGCTGATGGCAGCGGCCCTTACGACATCGTCGTGCTGGGCGGCGGTAGCGGCGGCTACGCCTGCGCTCTGCGGGCGGCCGAGCTGGGCAAGACGGTCGTGCTGATCGAGAAGGACAAGATCGGCGGCACGTGCCTGCACCGGGGATGCATCCCCACCAAGGCCCTCCTGCACTCGGCCGAGGTGGCCGACGAGGCCCGCGAGAGCGAGTCCTACGGCGTCAAGGCCCGTTTCGAGGGCATCGACATGCCCGGCGTCCACGCCTTCAAGGACAAGATCGTCAATCGCGCCTGGAAGGGCGTGCAGGGCCTGCTCAAGAGCCGGGGCATCACGATCGTCGAGGGCGAGGGCCGCCTGGCCGGCACCAACCGCGTGGCCGTGGGCGACGACGTCTACGAGGGCCGCAACATCGTGCTGGCGACGGGCTCGGCGCCCAGGTCGCTGCCCGGCCTGGAGATCGACGGCGAGCGGATCATCACCAGCGAGCACGCGCTCAAGCTCGACCGCGTGCCGGGCTCGGTGGTCGTCCTGGGCGGCGGCGTCATCGGCGTGGAGTTCGCCAGCGTCTGGCGCTCCTTCGGCGCCGAGGTGACCATCGTCGAGGCCCTGCCGCACCTGCTCCCGCTGGAGGAGGAGTCCAGCTCCAAGCTGCTGGAGCGGGCCTTCCGCCGCCGCGGCATCAAGCAGGAGCTGGGCGTCTTCTTCGAGGGCGTCAAGACCACCGACAGCGGCGTGGTCGTCAGCCTGGCCAACGGCAAGACCCTGGAGGCCGAGCTGCTGCTGGTGGCCGTCGGCCGCGGGGCCGTCTCCTCCGGCATGGGCTTCGAGGAGGCGGGCGTCGCGATCGAGCGCGGCACCGTCGTCGTCAACGAGCACTGCCAGACCAGCGTGCCCGGCATCTACGCGGTCGGCGACCTGATCCCCACCCTGCAGCTCGCCCACGCCGGCTTCGCCGAGGGCATCATGGTCGCCGAGCACATCGCCGGTCTCAACCCGCCCCCGATCGACTACGACGGCGTCCCCCGCATCACCTACTCCGACCCCGAGGTCGCCTCCATCGGCATCACCTCGGCCCAGGCCCGGGAGCGCGGCTACGAGATCGTGGAGGCCTCCTACGACCTCGCGGGCAACCCGAAGAGCCAGATCCTCGGCACCCAGGGCTCGGTGAAGGTCATCGCGCAGAAGGACGGCCCCGTGCTCGGCATCCACATGGTGGGCCGCCGCATCGGCGAGCTCGTCACCGAGGGTCAGCTGATCTACAACTGGGAGGCCCTGCCCTCCGAGGTCGCCCAGCTCATCCACGCGCACCCGACCCAGTCCGAGGCCGTCGGCGAGGCGATGCTCGTCCTGGCCGGCAAGCCGCTGCACGTCCACAACTAGTCGAAGCCCTCACTCGGAACGCGAGAGAAGACACCATGCCGAAGTCCGTACAGATGCCCCAGCTCGGCGAGAGCGTCACCGAGGGCACCGTCACCCGCTGGCTGAAGAAGGAGGGCGAGCGCGTCGAGGCCGACGAGCCGCTCCTCGAGGTCTCCACCGACAAGGTGGACACCGAGATCCCGTCGCCCGCGGCCGGCATCCTCGTCAAGATCATCGTTGCGGAGGACGAGACCGTCGAGGTCGGCACCGAGCTGGCCCTCATCGACGAGAACGCCACCGAGGGCGCCGCCGCCCCGGCGGAGGCCCCCGCGGCCCCGGCTCCGGCCCCCGAGCCCGAGCCCGCCCCGGCCCCCCAGGCGCCGATCTCCTCGATCCCGCAGCCCGCCCCGCAGGCCGCCCCGCCCGCTCCCCCGGCTCCCCCGCAGCCCGCCCCGGCCCCGCAGGCCCCCCAGCCCGCCCCGGCCCCCCCGGCCGCACCGGCCCCCGCTCCGGCTCCGGCCCCGCAGGCCGCCCCGGCCGCCGCCGCACCGGATCCGGCCGCCGGCGGCGAGAGCCCCTACGTCACGCCGCTGGTCCGCAAGCTGGCCGCCGAGCACAACGTGGACCTGGACAGCCTGACCGGCGCGGGCGTCGGCGGGCGCATCCGCAAGCAGGACGTGCTGGAGGCCGCGCTCGCCCAGCGCGAACGGGCCGCCGCGCAGCAGGCCCCGGCCGCTCCGGCCCCGCACGCCGCCCCCGCCGCCCCCGCCCCCGGTG
>NZ_BAAAUT010000088.1:0-20981 GCF_039534085.1 Planomonospora alba | reverse complement strand
CTACCGCCTTCTGCAGGTCCGTCGTGACCTGGGCCATCAGGATGAAAAAGCCTCCAGGCTGGTAGGGAGCCTTAGAGTCGAATCGCCTTAGCGGCTCCATCGATCCTCCGTTCGCCAAGAATGCCAGTGTGAAATTGACCGCATCTGCGGTCTGGCGTCATACACATACATCAATAATTACGCTCCGCACTCGACATGACACAAAGAGTTTGCCTGACTGTCAATGCACCTTCGATATATCCGCGCAGAGTTCTATCAGCTCAGGCTGTAAATCTCGGCTCGATCGAACGCGTCTTGCTGTCAGAGTGATCTTATCTGGTAAGGTCGGACAGGGGTGCCGCCCGCAACAAATGTCCATATTGGCATCCCTGCCAATTTCCCCGCAGACAATGGAAATTGGTGATCCGGAATAGCGCAGCTTCGGTCGACGAGTCCACAGCGTTTGATATTGCCATCCGGGGGCGTCATGCACAGTGCGATAAAATTCCGCGTTCTAGGTCCTGTAAAGGCTCTACAGCGGGGAGTGTGGGAGGACATTAGATCGGCTAAGGGTCGCGCCGTTCTAAGCACGCTTCTTGCTCGGCGCAATCAGCTGGTAACCGTCGAGAAGATCGCAGAATCATGCTGGGAAGACCCTCCCGCGACTGCGGCCTGCCTCATACGGCGTCAGGTTATGAAACTGCGGCGCGACCTTGTCGGGGATTCGATAAAGACGATGCCCGGTGGCTACATGATGGAATTAGGCGACTCTTGTGTTGACTGCGCAGTCTTCGAAGGGCATGTGAGAAGTGGAGTAAGTAAGCTCTCAAGAGACCTCCTCTGCGAAGGCGGACAGGAACTACACCATGCGCTCACCCTGTGGAACGGTCCAGCTTTCATGGACGCGCCGCAAACTCCATTGATCTGTGCCGAGCGGGACCGAATGAACGAGCTCAGAGCCTTAGGCGCCGTTTACTGGTCCCGTTCTTTGATTGCAACTGGTCGCCATTGTGAAGCGATCCCGTCCCTTGCGGGCTTAATTATGGAATACCCCCTCCATGAAGGACTCCGGGAGCAGTGGATGGCCGCCCTTTATCTAAGCGGACAACGGGCGAAGTCTACGAGCGAATTCCATGACCTCCGAGAACGCCTGATTTCAGAAATCGGCATGGAGCCTCGGCTGACCACCAAGCAGCTTCACATGGCCATGATCAGTGACGACTGTACGGAGGTGCGTCGGATAGCCCTGGACTCCGGGAGGGCGAGTAGCTGAGCAGGCCACCGCTGACCTGGTATGACGGCGTGGAAGTGTTCCACGCCGTCATAAGAGGACTTCCCCCCGGGAAGCAGGGCCGGCCCGCAGACCGGAGCGCCGCTTTCATTCTGCGGTTGTTCTCCAGAATCAGCCGCTGAGATCTAGATCCGGGAAGTGCAACACGCGTGCAACAGGTATGACACCAACGGATGAAATAGTTTGCGAGTCGCTTCGGATGGCTCGTTGACAGCGCCACCGAAGCGGCAGGTTCATTCCGGTCGAGGAATGCCTCCTCGCTACTGAAAGGATCCAGCGTGCGCGTTCTCAAGCGTGTGGCTATCAGCGCTCTGGCAGCCGGTGCCACGGTTGCCATGGCGATCTCGGGCACCCCTGCTTCCGCTGACTCCGTCACGCCTTCCTCTCCGGAGATTTCCCCGGAGGTCTCCATCATGGCTGCTCCGAGCGGATGCAGCATGTGGACCGACTGGGGAGGCGGCCGTGGCCGCGGGCACCTGAGCTGCGCCGGCAAGAAGCGGGACGTGCGAGTGACCGTCAAGTGCGGTGACGGTTCCGTGAAGCGGAGCGCCGTCGGGTACGAATACGCCAAGGCGGAGTGCCCGACGGGTCTGGGCGCCACCGCTGTGAGCGGCGGTTACGCGTAGAACGGAGCTCTCTATTTTTAGGGATCTTATGTGAAGGAGCCGGGATGCACATGCATCCCGGCTCCTTCACATAAGATCACGAGCGCCGACGACCTTAAGCTATCGTGGATCTCCCCCACGCGCTGGTCATCCAGCGTACTCCACCGACTGCGGAGCGTTCTGTCATATCCGCCGTACCGATCTGATTGGCAGCTTGAATGCTCATCCCCTCCTCTGTGACGGCCGCTCATGCTTCCCCGCGCAGGCAGGAGACGGCATCACGTCTAGGATGGCTTGACGGACTGAGAGGCATAGCCGCACTAGCGGTTGCCGTACACCACGCCACCTTCGTGTACACCCCCCACGCCCGTGAAAAACTGCTGCCGTTTTTCAACCCCGGATTCTGGGGTGTGATGGTGTTCTTCCTCGTCAGCGGGTACATCATTCCGGCGTCACTGGAGCGGCACGGCGACGTCCGGCGGTTCTGGATCAGCAGGGTCTTCAGAATCTACCCGCTCTGGTGCGCAGGAGCCGTTATGCTCGGCGCGCTGGCGGTGACCGGAGCGAGTCAGATCAGAGGCGAGCTGCACCGGTTCGATCCGGTGACCGCCGTCCTAGCCCACGTGACGATGATGCAAGACCTGCTCACGGTGCCGAACGCGGTCAACGTTCTTTGGACGCTCTCCTACGAGATGGCGTTCTATCTTCTGGTCGCCGGTATGTTCGCGGTCCGCCGGCATGAGCGTTCCGTGTCCATGGTTCTCATCCTGGTGGCCGCCGGCGCGGTGCTCGGTGCCCTGGGACCGCTGACGCTGCTCACCGGCGCGGTGGGAGTCCCTGCCGCTACCGCCGTCACAGCCGTGGCCATGGCGGCGGCGATCGGCTCGGCGTACCTCTCCAAGCCGTTCCTGCGCTGTGCGGGAGCGTTGGTCGGAGCGGTGCTGGCGCTGGCCCTCGTGGTCGGCAACGGCCGGCTGTCGCCGTGGTTCGGCCTGTCCGTCCTGGCGGTCATGTTCACCGGCACCATGCTGTACCGCGCCGAACACGGCCAGGTGCGGTGGCGCACGGCCGCCCCGGTATGCGCGGTGGTGTTCGCAGCCACGGTGGCGCACGGGTGGTGGCATCCCGAGGAAGTCGAGGGCGGTCCGCTCGCCTGGACGGTCTCGCTGGTGCTCACGGCGGCCGCATTCGCGGCGGGCATGGTGACGCGCCATCGCCGCACCCCTGGCTGGCTGGCGCGGCTGGGCATGATGAGCTTTTCGGTCTACCTCCTGCATCCGCTGCTGCTGAAGGTCTCCGACGCGACGGTCGGACGCTGGCGCGCGTACGACAATCCGCTCCCCTTGGCGGTGTTCCTGCTCGTGCTGCTGCCGGTGTGCTGGGCGACGTACCGGTGCATCGAAGCGCCGATGCAGCGCAAGGGCAGGGAACTGGCCCGGCGGACGGCCTCTTCGTGAGCGCGGCGGCGGTTACGCCGCGAAGACCCCTGAGCGAGAAGCGCCGTCTCGTCCCGCAGCCGAGGCGCTCGTGGGTGACGCTGGCACCTGCTGTACTGGCGCTGATGCTGGGCCTTTGGGGTACTTCTCGGCTGTCGTTCTGGCGTGATGAGGGAGTAACCGCCAGCGTGGTCCGTCGGACGGTACCGGAGATATTCCACTTCCTCGGCAATCTGGACGCGGTGCACGGTACCTACTACCTGCTGCTCCATCCTCTTGCCGCGGTGTTCGGCACGAGCGAGCTCGTGCTCCGTCTCCCCTCCGCCCTGGCAACGGCCGCCGCGGCAGCAGGAGTCACGGCTCTCGGCCACCGCCTGCTTTCCCCGCAGACTGGCCTAGCAGCCGGATTCATCTATGCAGTCGCACCGTATGCCAGCCACTTCGCTCTTGAGGCTCGGCCGTACGCGATGGCCACAGCACTCACCGTGCTGGCCACTCTGCTGTTCGTACGGACTGCTGAGCAGGACGGCAAGGGTCGCTATGCCCTCTACGGTTGTGTCCTCGTCGTCCTCGGCATGATCCATCTGTTCGCGCTGCTCGTTCTTCCCGCTCATCTTGCGACCCTGCTTCTCCAGAGGAGGTGGACGCATGTGCGCTGGTGGTTCGTCACTGTCTCGATAGCAATCGCTGTCTTGAGCCCGCTGATCGCCGTATCGGCTTCTCAACGTGCTCAGGTGGGATGGCTGACTCGACCGGGACTGGATGATGTAGCCGCGTTGGTCCTGGTTTTCGCCGGGTCATGGCCACTGGCCCTGCTCATGGGCGCGGTGGTGGCTACCGGGAGCGTGCTTGCTCGAAGAGAACAGGCACAAGCATCGATGCTGCTTCCTCTGGTGGTTCCATGGCTCGTCCTGCCCCCCGCAGCGTTACTGCTGCTCTCTCAGGTCCACCCGCTGTACTCCGCCCGCTACGTGAGCATGAGCCTGCCTGCTCTGGCGTTGCTCGTGGCGGCGGGCATGACCCGCTTCCCGCCGAGCATCCGGTTGGTGTCGCTACTCACGGTGGCGGTGCTAGCGGTTCCTGCACACGTGTCCCAACGTCAGCCGGACAGACGTCCGGATCACTTGCGGGAGGCGGCGACGATTCTCAGCCGGCATGCGTCTCCCGGGGATGTGATCGTGTATCTCCCGACTAATCGCCGCGCCGTCGCCGGAGCCTATCCGGATGGATTTCGGCAGCTGAGGGACGTGACGATGTTGGTCTCTCCTGCGCAGGCAGGGAACCTGGGAGGCGTCGAAGTCGATCCAGGGGAGATCCGCCGTCGACTGAAGGAGAAGAGCGTGGCCCGAGCCTGGCTGTTGGAGGGCGAGGAACCTTGGCGGGGGCCCACACTGGATATGCTCAACCGAGCCAAGGTGGAGACGCTTGAACAGGAGTTCCATCAGATCAGGCGCTGGCAGGTACGCAGCCTCACGCTCACCCTGTATACGAGGTGAGGGCAAGGCGCGATGGATTTATGTTCGTTCAGGTACCAGATGTGATGATTTATGATCCTTGTTGCTTTATTGGAGTGATCGTCACCTGTGTGCGCTTAGGATCCTAATTTTGATCTCTGGTTTCAGTGTCCGCTCCTGACGCTCTCTGAGTCGAGGGGCTGCCAGGACGGAGGGAAACTCTCACGATCGGGAGGGTTCTCATCGCGGCCGCTGCTTGTCCTGCCAGTGATGACCGCAGGAGCTGACCCCTGGTGCGGTGGTTTCATCGACGCGGTGGGGGCGTGCTGACCTGGATCTTTGTGGACGCTCTCCGACTGAACGACTCGGAGATCATCCCGTGCATATTCCGTGAACGGCGACTCAGGGCCGCTCACGGCGGCCTACGGCTGCACAGGAGCGCACGCCGTACCGGGGGAGGACCCCCAGGTCAGGCGGTGGATGACAAGGCCACGATGGTGCCCCCGGCATGATTCGAACATGCGACACCCGCTTTAGGAGAGCGGTGCTCTATCCCCTGAGCTACGGAGGCAGGGACTGCCTTCAAGAGTAGCGAAAATGCGGCGTGCATGCCCAGTCGGATGTGCCGGTCGGGGGAGTCGGCGGGTCATCGCTTGCCTGAGCTGGGTCAAAGGGATGGCAAGCGGACGCTCCCGTGAGAGGGCGGCACGATTACTGTCACGCTCTGTGATCAGATTGCGGCAGAAGCGGATTGCCGGTCGTCGGGTGCTGCGGCCGATGGTGCTGGGTGTGGCGATGCTGGTGCCGGCCCTGCTGGCAGGCGGGCTCATGATGGCCGATGTCGCCGGGTACGACCTGGCGGCGGTGCACGGGGTCAGCGTGGACGCGCAGGCATGGCGTGAGGCGGGCGCCCGGCGGGCGCCGGTCGTGGCGGCCGCGCCGGGCGGGAGCGGGACGCGCGAGCTGCGGGCCGAGTCCCGGTCCGCGTCCCGGGCCGACTCCGGGACCGAGGAGCCCAGGCTGGTGCCCCCGCCCCTGCGCCCCTACCGGATCTACAACGGCTGGGTGCCGCCGGACGTGGTGAGCGTCTCGTACTCCGAGCCGGTGCCCTCTTCCACCGAGGGCGACGGTTCCGGGAAGTCCGGCAAGGCCGCGGACGGCCGGAAGAAGCGGCGGGAGCCGGGGCGCGACGGACGTGAGGAGTCCCCGCGGGGGCCGTCCCCGGATACGGCACGGCCGGAGCCTCCTGCGGAGGCCGGGGGCGGGGAGGAGCCGCCGGAGCCGTCGTCGCCGGAACCGTCGCCCACGCCGTCCCCGGAGACGCCCCCCGAGGAGTCCGCGGAGCGGCAGGAGGGGGAGTGCTCGCTGGAGTGGCGGGGGACCTGGTTGTGGGAGCTCTGCGCGGACGGCAACCGGCAGAAGATCTGAGACCGGCGGGACGGGCGGCTGCGGGAGAGGTCGGAAGGGGCGGCCGGGGCCGGCCGGTGACCGCGGTGGGGCCGTCCGGCGTGGTCGCGCCTCCGGCGGGCGGCGGCCACGCCTGCGAGGGGGAATCGCGGTGACGGCCCGGTGGGTGGCCGATCCTGATCTCGCAAAACAGGGCGTTCGACGCATAGCGGCTGTAGGGAGTCTGGCTCGGGCATTCGGCGGGCTGTAGTAACGTGCGTGCCTGACCCGGGTCACGAGTTCGCAAACGGAGGAGTCGAACGTGCTACCTCGTCGATCAGCGGGTCTGATCGTCGTTGTCACGGCGATGACCTCCGTCGTGCTGCCGGCCGGTGCCGTTCCGCAGGCGTCGGCCGAGACGCGGGCGGCCGAGACGACGAGCGGCGGAGTGCGGGGGGCGTCGGTGGAGACGCGGGCCGCCGTGGAGCGTGAGCCGGTGAACCTCACGGAGCTCCGCCGCGAGGCGGAGAAGGCCGCAAAGGACCTGGGGGCCGCCACCAAGGCGCTGGAGCAGCGACGCACCCAGATCGCCCAGGCGCAGAAGCAGCTGGCGGTCAAGCTGCGCGAGCTGCAGACGGCGGAGCGGGCCTTCGCCCAGGTGCGGCAACCGCTGTCCGACCTCGTCGGTCTGCTCTACCAGCAGCCGATCGGCGGGGACGCGGCGGGCCTGCTGTCCGGAGACTCCGGCACCGACACGCTGCAGGCCATGACCACCCTGACCCAGCTCGTCGCCGAGCGGGACCAGGTGCTGGAGGAGGGCAGCCGCCTGCAGGCCGAGCGTGAGCGGCTGGCCGCCGAGGCGCAGGAGCTGCGCGCGACCACCCTCCTGGCTGAGGCGCAGATGAACGCGGAGATCAAGACGCTCCAGGCGCGCTCGGCCAAGCTCGTGAAGTCGCTGACCAACGCGCTGGTGAAGCTGGGCGTCAAGATCGACAAGGGTAAGGGCGCCGGGGGGTGCGACCCGACGAGGGTGAACTCGGCAGGGGAGTTCCCCAACGGCCTGATCCCGGAGGCCTATCTCTGCCCGCTCCAGCAGAAGGGGCACAAGCTCCGGGCCGACGCGGCGATCGCGTTCATCAGCATGAACGAGGCCTACCGCAGGCGCTTCGGCAAGCCCATGTGCGTGACCGACGCCTACCGGAGCCTGGCCGAGCAGCAGTCGGTCTACTACCGCCGCCCCGGGTTCGCCGCCGTCCCCGGCCGGAGCAACCACGGCTGGGGGTTGGCCGTCGACCTGTGCGGAGGCGTGCAGAACTTCCGATCGGTGGAGTTCAACTGGGTGGAGGCCAACGGGAAGAAGTTCGGCTGGATCCACCCCGACTGGGCCTACTCCAGCCCCTTCGAGCCCTGGCACTGGGAGTACGACCCGAAGCTCGGCTCGCTCCTGTGAGGTCCGCTCCGGCGGGGCGCGCCCGGAGCCCGCGACGTCCGGAGCCCGGGACCCGCGCCCGGGCGTGACCGCCGCGCGGCCGCTCGGGGACGACCGCCACCGGACCGCCCGGACGCGGGCGCCGCGAGATCGTCCGGGTGCGCCGTCACGGGACCGCCCGGTTCACGGGACCGCCCGGCTTACGGGACCGTCCGGGCCCGGCCGCCGCGGGGCCGCCAGGAGAGCCGCGGGCCGTCAGGAGAGCGGGGTGACCTGGGCCGTGCAGTGGCGGCAGCGGACGGCGGCCTTGGGGATCTCCGAGAGACACTCGGGGCACTCGCGCAGGGTGTTCTCCTCCGGCGTGGAGAACCGGGCGGTGATCCGCTCGTAAGGGGTGATCACGAGGAAGTAGATGACCGCCGACACGATCAGGAACGAGACCACCGTGTTGAGGAAGTTGCCGTACGTGATCTCACCGGAACCGATCTTCAGGGTCAGTCCCTCGAAATGCGGTTGGCCGCCGATCGCCGCGATCAGCGGGGTGAGCAGATCCTTGACGAAGGAGTTCACGACCGCGCCGAAGGCGGCGCCGATCACCACCGCGACGGCCAGGTCGAGCACGTTGCCGCGCATCAGGAACTTCTTGAACCCACTCAGCATGATGACCACTCCTTGCCCGGGCGCCGGCGGCCCGGGTCGTCCGTCTTCCAGGGAAAGGCCCCATTACCCCGCCATGCCCTGATCATTGCCGGAGGAGACGCCGCGAGAGGTGATCGTGATGGAGAGCCGCCCCCCGGCCTGCGCCGAGGCCAGCTCGACCGCCTGCTCGGAGGTGGTGGCCAGCACCAGCAGCGCCTCCCGGTCGGAGCCGCTCTCCGGGACGGCGAGGACGGGCACGTCCTCGGCCACGACACGGGCCGGCGCGGGACCGCCGTCCCAGCCGGTCGGGGCGGCGAGCACGTCGATCACGTCTCCGGGGGAGAGCAGCCGGGCGCTGCCGGGGTCGGCGACGCGGATCGGGGCGGCGACCGTCTGAGGGCCGTGGGCGGCCAGCAGGCCCGGGCCGAGCAGGCGGACGTCGGTGAGGGGCTCCCCGCGCCGCACGGGACCCGTCAGGACCCGTCCCGCCACCGGGGTGCCCGGCCGCAGGGCCCCCTCGGGAGCAGTGCCCGGCGGCAGGGCGAGCGGGCGTACGTCACCGGCGGACAGGACGCCGCCGGGCAGGTCGCGGGCCGCGGCGAGCACGGTCACCGACGAGGTGTCCGGTCGCAGGCCCGCCACGGCGCACGCCATGGCCAGGGCGGTCAGGACGGTGGCGAGGAGGCGGTGCCGGCGGGCGAGGAGGCGGCGGCCGGGAAGGCGGATGACGCGCATGGTCGGCTCCGGTGGGACGCGCGTGGCTGGGGCGCCGGGACGCGAGGCCCCGGCGACGGGACGAGGGGTCCCGGCACGAGGGATCCCGGGACCGGGGTACCGGCTCCGGAGTCCGGCGGGACGGGACCCAGAGGCTCCGGCGGGAGGGGGCCCCGCCGGTGGGTCGGGGCCCCGGGGAGGTCACTGGGGCAGGTCGAAGGGGAGCCGCAGGCCGTCCAGCACGGTGGCGCAGGGGCAGGTGCGCTCCTCGGGCAGGGAGGCGACCACGTCGGTGACCAGGGTGCGCATGCGGGTGACGTTGGCGGCGAAGAAGGCGAGGACCTCCTCGTGGGTGACCCCCTCGCCGGCCTCCACCCCCGCGTCGTGGTCGGTGACCAGGGAGAGCGAGGTGTAGCACATCGCCAGCTCGCGGGCGAGGACGGACTCCGGGAAGCCCGTCATGCCGACGATCGTCCAGCCGTTGGCGCTGAACCAGCGGGACTCGGCGCGGGTGGAGAAGCGGGGCCCCTCGATGACGACGAGCGTGCCGCCGTCGACCATCTCCCAGTCGGCGGCCCGGCCGGCGGCCACGGCCGCGGCCCGGCCCGACGGGCAGTAGGGATCGGAGAAGGAGACGTGCACGACGCCGCCGGCGTCGTAGTAGGTCTGGGCGCGGCCGGAGGTGCGGTCGACGAGCTGGTCGGGGACGACCAGGGCGCCGGGGCCGATCTCGGGGCGGAGCGAGCCGACCGCGCTGGGCGCGAGGACCTGCCGGACGCCGAGGGAGCGCAGCGCCCACAGGTTGGCGCGGTAGGGGATGCGATGGGGCGGGAACCGGTGGTCCCGCCCGTGGCGGGGGATGAAGGCCACCGGGCGCGACCCGACGCGCCCGAGCGTGACGACGTCGCTGGGCGGGCCGTACGGCGTGGTGACCGTGACCTCCGTGACGTCGTCGAGCAGCGAATAGAACCCTGAACCGCCGATGACCCCGACGTCCGCGCGATTGACCATGGCGCAGACACTAGCGGCACGGGTTGCGCGGGAGGGGTGGAGAGCCGGGCCTGTGGATAACTCTGCCCCTGATGTGACCAGCGGGTCACGTGGGGTATGACCTGCCCTACGGTCGATCGGGGGTCGAGATGGGTGTTCAGCAGATCCGGAGGGTGCCGGGAGGGCCGGAACCGGGGGCACGGGAGCCCGCGAAGGGCCTGGGATTCATCATCGCCGCGCTCATGCTCACCATGCTCATCAGCTCCCTGGACCAGACGATCGTGGCCACCGCGCTGCCGACCATCGTCGGCGACCTGGGAGGGCTGGACCACCTGTCCTGGGTGGTGACCGCCTACATGCTCGCCTCGACGGTCTCCACCCCCCTGTGGGGCAAGCTCGGCGACCAGTACGGCCGCAAGTGGCTCTTCCAGGCCTCACTGGTCGTCTTCCTGATCGGTTCGGCGCTGTGCGGCCTGGCGGCGGACATGGGGCAGCTGATCGCCTTCCGCGCGATCCAGGGGCTCGGCGGCGGCGGGCTCATCGTGCTCTCCCAGGCGATCGTCGCGGACGTGGTGCCGCCCCGGGAACGGGGGCGCTACCAGGGCCTGTTCGGCGCGGTGTTCGCCGTCTCCAGCGTCGCGGGGCCGCTGCTCGGCGGCCTGTTCGTGGACCACCTGTCCTGGCACTGGGCCTTCTACGTCAACCTGCCGATCGGCGTCCTCGCGCTGGCGGTGATCGCCTGGGCGCTGCCGGCCGCCGGCCGCCCGGGCAGGCACGCCGTCGACTACGCCGGCATCGCCTTCCTCGGCGGCGCGACCGCCTGCCTGGTGCTGCTGACCACCTGGGGCGGGAACACCTACCCGTGGGGCGATCCGGTCATCATCGGGCTGGGCGTCGCCGCGGTGGCGCTGGCGCTGCTGTGGTGGCTGGCCGAGCGCCGGGCCGCGGAGCCGGTGCTGCCGCTGCACCTGTTCCGGCTCCGGGTCTTCAACGTGGCGTCGCTGATCGGCTTCATCGTGGGTGTGGCCATGTTCGGCGCCCTCACCTACCTGCCGCTGTTCCTCCAGGTCGTGCGGGGCGTCTCCCCCACGATGTCCGGCCTGTACCTGCTGCCGATGATGGGCGGGGTGCTCGTCACCTCGATCGTCAGCGGGCAGGTCATCACGAGCACCGGCCGGTACAAGGCCCTCCCGATCGCGGGCACCGCGCTCGCGGCGCTCGGCCTCTACCTGCTCTCGCGCATCCACGCCGGCATCGGCATGGTGGAGCTGGGCGTCTACCTGGCCGTCCTGGGCGTGGGGCTCGGCCTCGTCATGCAGGTTCTGGTGATCGCGGTGCAGAACGCCGTGGACTTCCGCGACCTGGGGACGGCCACCTCGGGCGCCACGTTCTTCCGCGCGATCGGCGGCTCCTTCGGTGTCGCGCTCGCCGGATCGATCTTCACCTCGCGGCTCTCCGACGACCTGGCCGGACTCGCCCGGACGGTACGGCTCCCGCCGGGTGTCGGCGAGGCGGCCCAGCACGACCCGACGGTCATCAGGCGGCTCCCGCCGGAGGCGGCGGCGGGGTTCCTGGAGGCGTACTCCGACGCGATCGCCCGGGTCTTCCTGTTCGGGGCGCCGGTGGCGCTGGTCGCCTTCGCGGCGGCCTGGTTCCTGCCGGAGCTGCCGCTGCGGCAGACCGTACGGGCGACGGATCCGGGGGAGAACTACGGCGCCGTGCCCACCGAGCGGTCGTCGCTCGACGAGGTGGAGAGAGGGCTGTGGCGGCTGACGGACGCGGCCATGCGCCGGGACTACTACCGCAGGCTCGGTGACCTGGCGGGTCTGCACGACCTGCCGGACGGCTCGGTCTGGCTGATCGCCCGTCTGGGCACGCACGGTCCCCAGACGGGCGCAGACCTGGCCGAGAGGGCGGGCGTGAGCATCGACAGGGGGCGACCGTACGTCGCCCACCTGGTGGAGCGCGGGCTGGTCAACCGGGCCGAGGACGGGCTCAGCCTGGAGTTGACCCCGGAGGGAGAGCGGGTGGCCGACCGGCTGGTCGCGCAGGCCCGCGAGGGCCTCGCCCGGGTGGTCCAGGACTGGTGTCCGGAGGAGCATCCCGGGCTGCGCGAGCTGCTGGACCGGCTGCCGGGGGAGATGCTCGGCGCGATGGCCGACCGTCCCTATCCCCACTGAGTCCCCGCGGACGGGCCCGTCGCGGGCCCGCCGGTGCGCCGTCCGTCAGGAGGCCGCGGCCGCGGGGGCGGGGGACGCTGCGGCGGTGGAGCCCGAGGAGTCCTTCGACGCCGAGGACTCCTTCGAGCCGGAGCCCGACGAGGTCGAGCTCACCGTGCTGGAGTTGGACGACCGGCTGTCGGTCCGGTAGAAGCCGGACCCCTTGAAGACGATGCCGACCGCAGAGAACACCTTGCGCAGCTCACCCTGGCAGCTCGGGCAGACGGTGAGCGCGTCGTCCGTGAACTTCTGGACGATCTCGAACTGGTTGTCACAGGCGGTGCAGGCGTACTGGTAGGTGGGCACGCTCTCCTCCTCATTCGGTCCGCGCCGATTGGCACTCGACTGGCGCGACTGCTAATGGTACGGCGTCGACAAGCATAAACGCGAGCGAGAGTGGTCACATTCCGGTGGGCGCCTGTTACCGCAGGCCCGCAACCGCACCGCAACCTGCGGTCTTCGGCGGGCTCTCCGCGGGCTCTCGGCGGACCTCCGGGATCCGCCGGCGCGTCTCCAGCACGTCCGCGGCGGGTCTGCGGCGGATCTCCTGCGCGTCCCCGGCGGGCGGGCGGCACCGGCCGACCGCCGGTCAGGTGCCCCGCTCGCCGAACCAGCCGGCGAGCTTGCCGCGGCGGCTGACCGCGCGGAACCGCTGTTCGACGGTCTCCCGGCAGGCGGCGGTGGCGACCACGAGGAGCTGGTCGTCGGTCCTGATGCGGGTGGATCCCGACGGCACGAACGACCTGCCCTCCCGGACGATGAGCGTGACCTGGGCGTCGGAGGGGAGCCGCAGCTCGAAGATCTCCACACCGTGCAGCTTGGACGTCGGCGGCACCCGGATCTGCAGCAGGTCGGCGTTGAGCTCCTCCAGCGGCGCCGACTCCACCGCCAGGTCGCGCGCCTCCTCCGGGGCCGTGACCCCGAGCCTCTTCGCCACCCAGGGCAGCGTGGGCCCCTGGAGCAGGGTGTAGACGACGACGATGACGAAGACCTCGTTGAACACCAGCTTGGCGGCGCCCTCGTCGATGGACGTGGCGGCCCAGGGGATGGTGGCGAGCACGATCGGCACCGCGCCCCGGAGCCCGGCCCAGGACAGGAACGCCTGCTCCCGCCAGTCCAGCCGGTCGACCCCGGTGAGCCGGAGCAGCAGAGCGGAGGCCATGATGGACAGCGGCCGGGCGACCGCGACCAGGATCAGGCCCGCGACCAGCCCGGGGACGATCGCCTCCGGCATCTCCGACGGGCTGGCCAGCAGGCCGAGCATGACGAACAGGCCGATCTGGGCCAGCCAGGCGATGCCCTCGGCGAAGCCGCGGCTGGCGGTCCGGTGCGGCATCCGGGAGTTGCCCATGAACAGCGCCGCCAGATAGACCGCGAGGAAACCGCTGCCGTGCAGGTGGGCGGCTCCGGAGTAGGCGACGAAGGCCAGGGCGAGCACCGCGATCGGATACAGGCCCGCGGCGGGCAGCGCGACCCGGCGCAGCGCGTACACGCCGACCGGGCCGACGGCGAGGCCGACGGCCGCGCCCACCACGAGCTCGAAGACGACCTCCAGCAGGGCGGTCCCGAGATGGGGCGAGGCGCTGGTGCTCAGCAGCACCACCGCGATGACGACGGGGGCGTCGTTGAACCCGGACTCGGCCTCGAGGATGCCCGACAGGCGCGGCGGCAGGGGCAGCCGGCGCAGCACGGAGAAGACCGCCGCGGCGTCGGTCGAGGCGAGGACCGCGCCGAGCAGGAGGGCGGTCCGCCAGTCCATGCCGAGCAGGAAGTGCACCGGCGCCGCGACGGCGGCGATGCTCACCGCGACGCCCACGGTGGCCAGCACCACCGCGGTGGGGATGGAGCCCTTGATGTGGCTCCACGTGGTGGTCAGACCGCCCTCGGCGAGGATGACGGCCAGCGCGATCAGGCCCATCTGCTGGGCGAGCGGGGCGTTCTCGAACTCCAGGCCGAACCCCGCCTCGCCGAGGACCAGGCCGAACGCGAGGAAGAGGAGGAGGCTGGGCAGCCCGCTGCCGTGGGCGATGCGCACCGCGACGATGCAGGCGATGACGATCCCCGAGCCGAGAAGCAGCCAGACGTCCATGTCCCTCTGGCCCCTCCTCTCACTGTGGGGACCATTCTGTCCTATTCGGCGGGCCGATCCGCCCGGAGACGGACGATCCCGCCGGGCAGGGCGGCGTAGCGGACCGGGCGGTCGTGGGGCTCCGCGGGGACGCCGTCGACCAGCTCGCCCTCGTGCAGCAGCGCCACCGTCGGCACGTTCGGCCCGACCCGCGCCAGGGCCCGGTCGTAGGATCCGCCGCCCTGGCCGAGCCGTACGCCGGTGGAGCGGTCGACCGCGAGGGCGGGCACGATCACGAGGGCGGCGGTCCTGATCGCGTCGGCGCCGCGCCGTACGTCGGTCGGCTCCATGGTCCCGAAACGGCCGGGGACCAGGCTGTCGGGCCCGTCGTACACCGCCCAGTCGAGGTCGAGGTCCTCGCGGAGCACGGGGAGCATCACGGTCGCGCCGTGCTTCCAGAGCGCGAAGACCAGCCCGTGGGTCGCCGGTTCGGCCCCGATCGACCAGTAGCAGGCGACCAGCCCGGCCATCTGCACCCACGGCTGGTCCAGCAGGGTCTCCCGGATGCGGACGGCGGACGCATGACGCTCCTCTTCCGGGATAGAGGCACGCCGCTGCCGGATCAACGACCGCAGCTTCAGCTTGTCCACAGGTCCCTCCACTAAGGTTTCGGTATGGCCGACTTCGATCCCGTGACGAAAGCCGTCGTCCCAGCGGCGGGTCTGGGCACCCGCTTCCTGCCGGCGACCAAGGCGACTCCCAAGGAGATGCTGCCGATCGTCGACAAACCCGCGATCCAGTATGTCGTCGAGGAGGCCGTCTCCGCCGGGCTGCTCGACGTGCTCATGGTGACCGGTAAGAACAAGCGCTCGATCGAGGACCACTTCGACCGGGCGATCGAGCTCGAGGAGGTCCTCGAGGCCAAGGGCGACGACGAGCGGCTCTCCCAGGTCCGCGAGCCCGCCGACCTGGCGACCCTCCACTACGTACGGCAGGGCGAGCCGCGCGGCCTCGGCCACGCCGTGCTCTGCGCCAAGCAGCACGTGGGCGACAGCCCGTTCGCCTGCCTGCTCGGCGACGACCTGATCGATCCCCGCGACGAGCTGCTCAAGCGCATGATCGACGTCCGCAACACCTACGGCGGCAGCGTCATCGCGCTGATGGAGGTCCCCGAGGACCACGTCTCCCTGTACGGCTGCGCGGCCATCGAGCCCACCGCCGAGGACGACGTGGTCCGGGTGACCGACCTGGTGGAGAAGCCCCCGGTGGAGGAGGCGCCCTCCAACTGGGCGATCATCGGTCGCTACGTGATCGACCCCGCCGTCTTCGAGGTCCTGGAGAACACCCCGCCGGGCCGGGGCGGCGAGATCCAGCTGACCGACGCCCTGCGCACCCTGGCCGGCCGCGGCACCGAGGACGGGGGGCCGGTCCACGGCGTGCTGTTCCGCGGCCGCCGCTACGACACCGGCAACAAGCTCGACTACCTGCGCACCGTCGTGCAGTTCGCCGCGGACCGGGACGACCTGGCGGAGGAGTTCCTGCCCTGGCTGAAGGAGTTCCTGGCGTCGCGATGAGCCTTCCCACGAGCCCGCAGGCGGCTCCGATGCGATCGGTCGACGAGCACCTCGCTGACATCCTGGGCACCGTCCGGGCGCTGGCCCCGCTGGAGCTGGAGCTGGAGCGGACGCTGGGCACCACCCTGGCCGAGGAGGTGACCTCCCCCGTCCCGCTGCCGCCGTTCGACAACTCGGCGATGGACGGCTACGCCGTACGGGCGGCGGAGGTCGAGACGGCGCCGGTGACGCTCCCGGTGGTCGACGACGTCGCCGCGGGCGACGGCAGGCTCCACGCCCTCGGCCCCGGCATGGCCATGCGGATCATGACCGGTGCGCCGCTGCCCGCCGGCGCCGACGCGGTGGTGCCGGTCGAGTGGACCGACGGCGGCACCGCCCGGGTCGCGATCGGGCGTCCCGTCCCGAAGGGGAACGCCGTCCGGCTGGCCGGCGAGGACGTGCGCGCCGGCGACGTGGTGCTGCCCGCCGGGGCCCCGATCGGCCCCGCGCAGCTCGGCATCCTCGCGGGGGTGGGCCGCCGCCGCGTGCTGGTACGGCCCCGCCCCCGCGTGGTGGTGATCTCCACCGGCGCCGAGCTGGCCGAGCCGGGCACCCCGCTGGCGCCCGGCCAGATCTGGGAGTCCAACAGCTACACCCTGATCGCCGCGGTACGGCAGGCCGGCGGGGAGGGCTACCGCGCCGGGATCGTCGGAGACGACGCCGCGGGCTTCATGGAGCAGCTCGACGCCCAGCTGGTCAGGGCCGACGTGGTGATCACCAGCGGCGGGGTGTCCATGGGCGCCTACGAGCCCGTCAAGGAGGCCCTCGCCCCGCTGGGCACGGTCCGCTTCGAGAAGGTCGCCATGCAGCCCGGCATGCCGCAGGGCTTCGGTGTGGTCGGCGAGGACCAGGTGCCGATCTTCGCCCTGCCCGGCAACCCGGTCTCCTCCTTCGTGTCGTTCATGCTGTTCGTCCGCCCGGCCCTGCGGAAGATGCAGGGCCTTCCCGCCGGGCCCGCCCCGACCGTCACGGCCGTGACCACGGCGCCGCTGCGCTCGCCCGCGGGCAAGCGGTCCTACCTGCGGGGCACGCTCACCGGGCAGGGCGGCGTGACCCCGGTGCGGCGGCAGGGCTCCCACCAGCTCGCCGCCCTGGCCGAGGCCAACGCCCTGATCGTGGTCCCCGAGGACGTCACGGAGCTGCCCGAGGGCGCGACCGTGGAGGTCATCCCGCTGTGAGCGCGGGGAACGCTGTGAGCACCGCGAGTGCCGGGAACGCTGGGAGCGCCGCGAGCGGCGCGGGCCGATTCCCGGCGCGCGGCGCGCGCCTGGCAGGAGACGAGAGGATCGGATGAGCGGCTTCTCCCACATCGACGAGACCGGCGCGGCGCGCATGGTGGACGTCTCGGCCAAGGACGTCTCGGCGCGCGCGGCCGTCGCCACCGGAAAGGTGCTGCTCTCCGCCGAGGCCGTGGCCCTGCTGCGCTCGGGCGACATCCCCAAGGGGGACGCGCTCGGCACCGCGAGGATCGCGGGCATCATGGGCGCCAAGCGCACCCCCGACCTGATCCCGCTCTGCCACCCGATCGCGCTGCACGGCGTGAAGGTCGAGCTGACCGTGGCCGACGACGGCGTGGAGATCTCCGCCAGGGTGAAGACCGCCGACCGGACCGGCGTCGAGATGGAGGCGCTGACCGCGGTCGCGGTCGCCGCGCTCGCGTTGATCGACATGGTGAAGGCGGTGGATCCGGCGGCCGTCATCACGGACGTCCGGGTCGAGGAGAAGACGGGCGGCAAGACCGGCGTCTGGACGCGACCCCAGGGGTCCGCTCCCGAGGCCGGCTGAGCACGTGGCCACGGGACAGGATGACACGGGGCAGGAGAGGGGCGGCGCATGCGGGCTCTGGTGATCACGGCGTCCAACCGGGCGGCCGCCGGGGTGTACGAGGACTCCTCGGGCAGACTCCTGGCCGAACTGCTGGCGCAGGCCGGATGCGAGGTGGACGGCCCGCGGGTCGTCCCGGACGGCGAGCCGGTCGAGGAGGCGCTCCGGACCGGCGTGGCCGAGGGCTACGACGTGGTCGTCACCACCGGCGGCACCGGCCTGACCCCCGCCGACCTGACCCCGGAGATGACCGCACGGGTGATCGACCGCGAGATCCCCGGCATCGCCGAGGCGATCCGGCAGGCCAACCGGGAGAAGGTGCCGGCCTCGATCCTGTCCCGCGGGCTGGCGGGCCAGGCGGGCACCACCCTGATCGTCAACCTGCCGGGCTCCTCCGGCGGGGTCCGCGACGGCATGGCCGTACTCTCGCCCGTCCTGAGGCACGCCGTGGACCAGATCCGCGGCGGAGACCACCCCCGGTGAGCCCTCCGCGCGGCCCGGGCGGTCCGGGCGGACTTTCCGGCGGGCACCTGCGGCGGTCCCGTGGCACACGGGTGCGTTGTGGGGAGATGATGAGGGAGTGGATCGACTTCGTGGCTGGCCGGTGACCCTGACGGAAGGCCCGGTGGGACTCCGGCCGCTGCGCCTGCGTGACGTGCGCGTCTGGCGCGACTCGCGGCTGCGCAACGCCGACTGGCTCCGGCCCTGGGAGCCGAGCAACCCCGAGACGCCGCTGTTCCGGACCGGGCTGGGGCCGTACATCGCGATGGCCGGGACGCTGCGCCGCGAGGCCAGGCAGGGGCTGGCGCTGCCCTGGGTGGTCACGTACGAGGGGGCCTTCGCGGGGCAGCTCACCGTGGGCGCGATCGTCTGGGGGTCGGCCAGGTCCGCGCAGATCGGCTACTGGGTGGACAGCGCGCTGGCCGGCCGGGGCATCATCCCGACCGCCGTGGCGATGGCGGTCGACCACTGCTTCTTCACCACCGGCCTCCACCGGGTGGAGGCCAACATCCGGCCGGAGAACCAGGCCAGCCGCAGGGTCGTGGAGAAGCTCGGCTTCCGCGAGGAGGGGGTGCGCCGCCGCCACCTGCACATCGACGGCGCCTGGCGCGACCACATCTGCTACGCCCTCACCGTCGAGGACGCGCCGAGGGGCCTGCTGGCGCGCTGGCGCGCCCGGGAGTCCGCCGCCCGGGGCGGCCCCTCGCACGAAGAGGTTTGACTGCTCCGGCACCTGGGAGTGCGGGCTCCCCGCGCAGCCGCCCGCCCGCCCGGCGAACTGTCTTTCTCCTCCTGCTATGCGGGGTCCCGGATCCCTCCCCGGCCCGCGGGCCGGGGGCCTCGTGCGGCTTCCCACGTGACGATCTGGCGACACACCGAATTGAATACTCGTCAAATAGTGATACGCGGTCTTACGGTGCGTGACGTGAGCACAGTGAGGACGCCCCGCGGTCAGGCGTGCCTGCGTGCTGCGCGGAGGTGGCCGTGAGCAGCGTTGTCCTGTATCTGGCCATCGTCGTCATGTGGTTGTGCGTGCTCGTGCCCATGTGGCTGCGCCGCGACCGGACCACCACGCTCGTGGAGGCCGAGGCGGACGAGGGGACCGGCGAGACCGGCGAGTTCGCGGTGCCGTACGGCGAAACCGGCGGGCAGGGCGTCGGCGGGGAGGCGGAGGGCCCCGCCGAGCCCGTCACCGGTCCGATCGCCACCGCCGGGTCCACTCCCGGGTCAGCCGCCGGGCCGCCCGGAGCCGCCTCCGGGCCGGCCGCGGAGCGGCTCAGGCGCCGCCGCGCCGCGCAGCGCCGCCGGGCGTCGCTCGTGGCCAAGCGGAGGCGGCTGCTGCTCTGGTGCGTGCTGCTGCTGACCGCCTCGGCGGTGACCGCGGCGGTCCGGGTGATCCCCTGGTGGGGCGTGGCCCCCTCGGCGGGCCTCCTGGCCGGTTACCTGGCCGTCCTGCGCACCTCGGTCCGGATCGACGCCGAGCGGCGCAGGGCCGCCGCTCAGGCCCGGGCGGAACGTGCCAGGCGCGCCCGGCGGAAGGCCGCGGAGCTGGCGGCCCGGCGGCAGGCCGAGGCCGAGGTCATCGAGCTGGACGCGCACCGCGACGAGCTCTTCGACCAGTACGCCGAGCCGGATCGCCGCGCGGTCGGCGACTGATCGTCCCCGGGTGGCACGAGTGCCCTCAGAAGTTTGCTAACCTAGTCGCACGCCTTGGGGATGTAGCGCAGTCCGGTAGCGCACTTCGTTCGCATCGAAGGGGTCAGGGGTTCGAATCCCCTCATCTCCACCAGGTCGGAAGGCCCGGTTCCAGATCATGGAGCCGGGCCTTCCGTTATGCCGCCGGTCAGGTCCACCAGTCTCGTTCGGGCAGCTTGAGCCACATGTCGGAGCCGATGGTCGGCCCGGCGTCGGTCAGCCGCAAGCCTGCGCCGGCGCAGCAGAACGCTACAGAGTGGTCGCGATAGAGGTAGGCGGCGAGGATCTCCTCGGCAAGGGCGTCAGCGGGCATGGTGTAGGCGCTTTGGGTTTCCCAGCCTGAGACCATGCCATCCCGGGCGATACATCCCGAAATGCCTCCTTTGGGATTGGCGTACATGCTGTAACAGACCGTGTCCGGCGAGACGCGCTTGGCGACACCGGGTGTCCTCGGGGTGTTTCCCCAGGGTTGGATGATGACGCAGCCGCCGGGCACGTCCGTGATGCCGACGAGCAGCTCCGCATCCGGCTTGTTCCACGGGGCCTCGTAAAGGCCATCGACGTTCACATCGTCGGCGGGTGCGGCTTCCAGTCGCGCTGCCGCCTCGGCTGCGCTGAGCTCGGCTACGCAGGCCATGCCCAGGCCGTCGTAGAGGTCGTAGTCGTAGTCTCCCAGCGCAGAGATCAGACGTTCGGCTTCCGCCACGGCGGCGGCCTCGGCCTCGGACAGACCGGCCTCCGGTGAGGGGAGGGGAAAGAGGTCGGGAGTAGGGCCGACCAGGCTGAGGCGGCCGGGGGACCAGCCCGCCATCATGGGGCGCCACGGGTCCGCCCCGGCGGAGACAAGGGCGCGTGCATTGTCGGTGCGGCCTTCGAAGACGGCCATCCACAGTGCGGTACGGCCCTCGCGTTCCGCGTCGACGTCATCGACGCGCCCGGCTAGCTCAGCGACCACTTCAGGTGAGCCGCGATCAGCTGCGGCGTGCAGCGGCTTTTCGAAGATGAACGCACCGTAGTTCGGATCAGCACCCGCGGCGAGTTCAGCGCGGACCAGGTCGAGATCCGTCCAGTCTCTGATGCCCCTGAACCGCGCCGGGTTTCGTGGAGGCCGGGTTATCTGGCTCCGGCGAGGATAGCC
>NZ_BAAAUT010000087.1:0-21215 GCF_039534085.1 Planomonospora alba | reverse complement strand
GGGGGCCGCCGGGGCCCATGGGCGGGTGGGCGCCGCCGGGGCCCGCGGGCCACTGAGGACCGCCGGGTCCCGCCGGCGGCCGGGGACCACCGGCGTTCACCGGTGGTGGAGCACCGCCGGGACCCGTCGGTGGTGGAGCACCGCCGGGGTTCATGGGCGGGCGCGGACCGCCGGGGCCCATGGGCGGGTGGGCGCCGCCGGGGCCCGCGGGCCACTGGGGGCCGCCGGGTCCCGTCGGCGGCTGGGCGCCGCCGGGACCCACGGGCGGCTCTGGACTGCCGGGACTCACGGGAACCTCCTCGTGCGGAAAAGGGGTGCAGGGGCGCGGCTCAGCCACCGGGCGTGGCGGCGGGGCGCAGGCCCGCCGCCACCAGTTCGGCGGCGCGGCGTACGGTCTCCTGGTCGTCCGGGGTGACCCCGCCCTCCTCGGCGCGGGTCCACTCCACCTTGACGATCAGATTGCTGACGCGGAGCCAGGCCGTGCAGACGGTGCGGGAGATGTTGGTGCCCTCGCGCGCGTAGTCGCGGGTGAACGCCTCCTCGCCGATCCCGGGCAGGTCGCGGGCTCCCGACCTCGTCTGGCGGCCGAACATGGTGTCGCTGCCCGCCTCGGCGTCGGTGTCCCGCCGTATCCGGTCGAAGACCTGCCGGGCCGCCTCGGGCGCCGCGGTCTCCCCCTGCGGAGGCACGGCCTGCGTCTGCACGCTGATCCAGCGGTAGGGGATGCCCCCCTTCAGATAGTTCCAGGTGCACTCGTCCGACTTGGTCATCCTGGGGTCGGTGACCTGGTCGACGAGCTGGCGGACCTGTTCGACGGTGAGCAGCTCGCAGGGCGTCGGCGCGGTGGCGAACCGTCCCCGCTCATCGGCCGGCTCTCCCCGCGGGACCGTGGCCCAGGCGACCGCCGCGCCGACGCCCGCCGCGACCAGCACGGTCGCGGCGGCGATCCACCAGGACCGGCCCCGTGCCCGCGGGGAACCGGATCCCGCGGGCACGGGGCCGGGGAGACCGTGGGCCGCAGGGCCGGGCACCGGGGCGCCGTGGCCGCGCACGGCCTCCGGTCCGGCGGGACCGGCACGGTAGACGGCGGTCGGCACGGTCGGGGCTCCCCGGGGGGCCGGGGGCGCGGCGGCGGTGTCCGAGCGGGCCAGGTCGCTCAGCACCTGCCGGACCACCGCGGGCGCGGGCCGCCGGGCCGGGTCCTTGGCCAGCATGGCCAGCAGGAGCCCGCCGAGTTCGGGCCCGGCCAGAGCGGGCGCGGGCGGTTCGTGCATCAGCACCGCGGCGGCCACGGCTGCCGGGTGGTCGCGGCGGAAGGGCGCCCGCCCCTCGACGGCCGCGTACAGCGTCGCCCCCAGCGACCACAGGTCGGAGGCGGGCCCGGCCGACTCCTCACGCAACCGCTCGGGGGCCGTGTACCCGGCGGAGCCGGCCCGGTCGGCCAGGCTCCCCTCGCCGGTCAGCGGGGCCGCGATGCCGAAGTCGGCGAGCATCGCCGTACCGTCCCGCTCGACCAGCACGTTGCCCGGCTTGACGTCGCGGTGGAGCATGCCGTGCGCGTGCGCGGCCTCCAGCGCGTCCAGGACGCGCAGGCCGATCGCGGCGACCCGGGGCGGCGGGAGCGGTCCCCGCTCGATCAGCCTGTCCAGCGAGACGCCGTCCACCAGGTCCATCACGATCCACGGCCGGCCGCCTTCGGTCACCACGTCGTGGACCATGACGATGGCCGGGTGGTTCACCCGGGCGGCGGCCCGCGCCTCGGCGATCGCGCGCTCGGCGAAGTTCTCGCTGCCGCGCATCTCCTTGACCGCGACGTCGCGGCGGAGCGTCTCGTCGCGCGCCCGCCAGACGGTGCCCGCGCCGCCCTCACCGAGCCGTTCCAGCAGCCGGTACCGGCCGGCCAGCATGTGTTCGGTCATTCCGGCCCCCGCAGTGCGGCCTCGCCCTGCCGCGCCGCCTCCAGCGCGCGGTTCCTGATGTCCTCGTCGGTGGGCCGGGAGGCGTGCGAGGAGTACTGGGCCTCGACGACGAGGTCGAGGATCCGGAAGGTCACGACGCTGGTGTGGGTCGCGCCCTGGGGAGAGGTCAGGTCGTAGGCGAAGGCCTCCTCGCCCAGGCCCGGCACCTGCCGGGCGGCCGTGCGCTCGGCGGTCACCTGCTCGACCCCGATCTCCTTCCAGCTCCAGTTGACCTGGGTGGCCTTGCCGTAGTCCCGGGCGAGGTTGGCGAAGAGCGCGCGCGCCGTCTCGGGGGTCATCGCCCACGGCTGGAGCGTGTCGCCGTCGGTGAGCGGGATCAGGGCGAGCCCGCTGTTCCCGTCGATCCAGGAGCAGCCGTCGCCGTCCGGCTTCCCCGCGGGGGGTCGGGAGACGTTCATGATCTGGCGGACCTGCTCGGCGGTCAGCAGCGAGCAGAAGTCCACGGGCCCGTCGAACGAGGTCCGCTCCGCGTCCCCGGCGGTGAGGGTCAGCACGCCTGCCACGGCGGCGCCCACGAGGCAGACGGCGGCCGCCACCGCGCCCCACAGGCGCAGGGCTCCGCGCCGCCTCGCCGGGACCGGGCTCGCGCCGACCGGCCCCGTGCCCGTCGGCCCGGCGCCGGCCGGCCCGGTGCCGTGAGGCCCGGTGTTGTGCGGGCCGGTGCCGTAGGGCCCGGTGCCGTGGGGCCCGGTGCCGGACGGCGCCGCCGGGCCGTGCGGCTGCTCGCCCGGGAGCGGCGGGGGCGGGAGCGGGGGCAGCGGGGCGCGCCCTGCGGCGACCTCGTCGAGAAGCCAGCGCAGAGCGCCCGCGTCCGGGCGCTGCGCGGGGTGGTGGGCCAGCGCCGCCATCAGGACCGGGCCGAGCGCGCCCGCCCGGTGCGGCGGCCTGACCCGGCCGGCGAGCGTGGCGGCCAGCCGCGCCATGGTGTCGCCCTCGATGGCGGGCACGCCCTCCACGCCGAAGTACAGGGTGGCGCCGAGCGACCACAGGTCGGAGGCGGGTCCGCCCTGGTCGCCGTCGAGGCGTTCCGGCGCGATGAACCCGGGCGAGCCGATGAGCATGCCCGTCTGGGTCAGCGTCGCGTCGCCCGCCAGCCGGGCGATGCCGAAGTCGGTCAGGACGATCCGCCCCGCGTCGGTCAGGAAGACGTTGCCCGGCTTGACGTCCCGGTGCTGGATGCCGCGGGCGTGCGCGGCGGCGAGCCCGTCGAGCAGCTGCGCGCCGAGGGCGGCCATGCGCTCCGGCGGGAGCGGGCCCTGCTTCTCGACGAGCTCGGTGAGGGTCTGCCCGCGCAGCAGCTCCATGACGATCCACGGCCTGCCGTCGTGCACGGCCACGTCGTGCACGGCGACGACCGCGGGATGGCGCAGCTGCGCGGTGGCCTGCGCCTCCCGTACGGCGCGCGCCACCATGTCCGCCCGCTGCGCCTCGTTCATCCCCGCGGGCAGCGTCAGCTCCTTGACCGCCACCTCGCGGTCGAGCATCTCGTCTCTGGCCAGCCATACGGTGCCCATGCCGCCGCTGCCCAACTCGCGCAGCAGGCGGTAGCGCGCCGCAAAGCCCTCCCCGTCTGGCATAGGCGGGAGAATAGCGGACTTACTACTTGTGATCGCACAATCGCCTTAAGTGTGACGAGAACGGTGCTCGGTCTCCGGGGTGAATCCGGGAGCCGGACGCTTCCGGGGCGTTCACCAGCGGTTGCGCGCCTCCTCGTCCGGTCCGTGACGCCGTACGGGCCCGGGCGATCCAGCGGGAGGCCGCGATCCCGGCGGTGCGGCCCGGGGTGGCGGTCCCGCGCTCGCGGGTCCGCAGGGCGGGAGCGTGACGGGCGGACCCGGCCGGGAGTTGACCTCGACCTAGATCGAGGTCGCAGGGTGGGGAGCCGGTGCAGAGAGCAGAGGAGTGTGGACATGAAGGCAGCGGCGTTCTCCGAGTTCGGCGGCCCCGAGGTGCTGCGGATCATGGAGCTGGAGACGCCCGGGGCGGGCGAGGGCCAGGTCCGGGTCCGGGTGCGTACGGCGGGCGTGCAGCCCTTCGACGTGGCGGTCCGGCAGGGCTGGACCCCGGACGGGGTCCCCGGCGGCCTCCCCCGGGTGCCCGGCAACGAGTTCGCCGGGGTGGTCGACCAGGTGGGACCGGGGGTCGGCGGGTTCGCGCCCGGCGACGAGGTGCTCGGATTCAACCTGCTGAACTGCTACGCCGAGTACGTCGTGGTCCCGGCGGAGAACGTCACCCCCAAGCCCGCGGGCATGTCGTGGGAGGTGGCGGGCGGGTTCACCGCCGGCACCCAGACCGCCCACATCGCGGTGGAGCAGCTCGGTGCGGGCGAGGGCGACACGCTCCTGGTCCACGCCGCGGCCGGCGCCGTCGGCACCGCCGCGGTGCAGCTGGCCCGGCTGCGCGGGGCGAGGGTCGTCGGCACCGCCCGCGAGGAGAACCACGACTACCTGCGCTCCCTCGGCGCCGTTCCGGTCGCCTACGGCGAGGGCCTGGAGGAGCGGATCCGCCGGGCGGCCCCCGGAGGGGTCGACATGGTCATCGACGGCGCCGGAGGGGAGGCGCTGGAGGTCTCCCTCCGGCTGGCGAAGCCGGATCGGATCGTCACCCTCGTCGAGCACGGCAGGGCCGCGGAGCTGGGCGTGCAGACCACCCGGGGCGTCCGGCTGGCCTCCCGGCTGGCCGAGCTCGCCGAGCTGCACGTCCGGGGCGACCTCGCCTGGCACGTCCGCCGGACCTACCCGCTGGACCGGGCCGCGGACGCCCACCGCGAGGTCGAGTCCCGGCACGGCCGGGGCAAGGTCGTGCTCACGGTGCCCTGAGGGCGCCGCCCGCGGTGGCCCGCCGCGGAGTGCCGGCCGGCACGGCCGGCGCCTCGCGGTCCGGGCGTCACATGTTGATCATGTGTCCGGCGAGCCCGTGGACGGCCTCCTTGACCGCCTCGCCGAGGGTGGGGTGGGCGTGCACGTTCCGGGCGATCTCGTGGACCGTCAGGTCCCACTGCTGGGCCAGCGTCAGCTCGGGGAGCAGCTCGGTGACCTCCGGGCCGATCAGGTGCGCGCCGAGCAGCTCGCCGTGGGTGTCATCGGCGATGATCTTGACGAAGCCGGCCGAGTCGCCCAGGCCGTGCGCCTTGCCGTTGGCGGTGAACGGGAACTTCACCACCTTGACGTCGTAGCCCAGGTCGCGGGCCTGCGTCTCGGTGAAGCCGAAGCTGGCGATCTGCGGCTGGCAGTACGTCGCCCGCGGGATCATCGCGAAGTCGAGCTCCATCGTCTCGGCGCCCGCGATGGTCTCGGCGGCGATGACGCCCATCGACTCGGCGGCGTGCGCGAGCATCAGCTTGGCGGTCACGTCGCCGATGGCGAAGATGTGCGGCACGCTGGTGCGGCCCCGCCCGTCGACGTCGACGGCGCCGCGGTCGGTCAGCCTGACCCCGGTGTTCTCCAGCCCGTAGCCCTCCACGCGCGGCCGGAAGCCGATCGCCTGGAGCACCTTGTCCGCCTCCAGGACCTGCTGCCCGCCGTCGCGCGAGACCGTGACGCGCACCTTCGGGCCGGACTCGTCGATCGACTCCACGCGGGTCGAGGTCAGCACGTCGATGCCGAGCCGCTTGTAGCGCTTGGCCAGCTCGGCGGAGACCTCCTCGTCCTCCAGCGGCACGATGCGGTCGAGGAACTCCACGATCGTCACCTTGACGCCGTAGTTGTGCAGGACGTAGGCGAACTCCACGCCGATCGCCCCCGCCCCGGCGATGATGATGTCGGAGGGCAGGTCCCGGCTGAGGATCTGCTCCTCGTAGGTCACCACCCGGTCGGACACCGAGGTGCCGGGCAGCAGCCGCGTGGTCGCGCCGACGGCGAGGATGCAGTGGTCGAAGGTGACGGTCCGCTCGCCCACCCGGATCGTGTTGGCGTCGACGAAGACGCCGCGCCCGTCGATCTCGGTGATGCCGTTCTTCTTCATCAGGTAGTGCACGCCCTTGACGCGGCCGTCGGCCACCTTGCGGCTGCGCGCGAACGCCTCGCCGTAGTCGAACGTGACGCTGCCCTCGACGCGGATGCCGAAGGTCTTGGCCTCGTGGGTGAAGATGTGCGCCAGCTCGGCGTTGCGCAGCAGTGCCTTGGACGGGATGCACCCCACGTTCAGGCACACCCCGCCCCAGTACTTCTCCTCGATCACGGCCGTGCGCAGGCCGAGCTGGGCGGCACGGACCGCCGCGGTGTACCCGCCGGGGCCCGCGCCGACGACGACGACGTCAAAGTGAGCGCTCATGCCTCCGGACACTATTTGACCGGCGGGTGTGGACGGCACGCAGGGGCGCCGGCGGGGGACCGCCCCGGCCGGCCGGAGGGTGGCCTCCGGAAGGAATTCTTAGTAAGGTTTCTTGTTAATAACGTGCTCTCCGTCGGCCGTTGGACATGTCACCTCCGTTTCCCCCCAAGGAGGAGTCCACGTGTACGTGCGACCCAAGGCGGCCACCGGCGCCGCCGCCCTCATGCTCGGATCCCTGCTGGCGGTCCTCCCCTCCAGTCCCGCGCAGGCCCACGGATCCATGTCGAACCCGCCCAGCCGGGCCTACGTCTGCAAGACGGAGGGCCCGGACAGCCCCGACTCCGCGGCCTGCAAGGCGGCCGTCGCGGCCGGGGGCACCCAGGCGTTCTACGACTGGCACGAGGTGTCCCTGCTGAACGCGGGCGGGCGGCACCGCCAGCTCATCCCGGACGGCAAGCTCTGCAGCGCCGGACGGGACAAGTACCGCGGTCTCGACCTGGCCCGGGCCGACTGGCCCGCCACGCGGGTCAGCCCGGGGCCGCTGACGATCACCTACCACGCGACCGCGCCGCACGCGAACAGCAACTTCGAGTTCTACATCACCAAGCCCGGCTGGAACCCGACCCAGCCGCTGCGCTGGTCGGACCTGGAGCACATCAAGACCTTCACCAACCAGAACCCCACCACCTACACCAACTGGACGATCAACCTCCCGCAGCGCAGCGGCCGCGCCCTCATCTACTCGATCTGGCAGCGGGTGGTGGGCAGCGAGGAGGCCTTCTACACCTGCAGCGACGTCGACTTCGGGGGCGGAGGCGGCACCCCGTCGCCCGACCCGACCCCGACCGCCACCCCCACGGTGACCCCGACCGCCACGCCCACCGCCACCCCGACGGTCACCCCGACCTCGCAGCCGGGCGGCACCTGGGCCCCGAACACCGCCTACGCGGTGGGCGCGCGGGTGACCTACGGCGGGGCGACCTACCAGTGCCGGCAGGCGCACACCTCCCTGCCGGGCTGGGAGCCGCCGAACGTCCCGGCGCTCTGGCAGCGCCTGTAGGCGTCCGCAGAGCATGACGGTCTTGCGACCATGACGGGCCGGCGCTCCGCCGTACGGATCGCCCTGGCCCTGTCCCTGGCCGCCGGAGCCGCCGGAGTGTCCGGCTGCGGCACCTCCGGCGGCCGGTGGGCGCAGCAGGTCATGGCGAGCCGGGCGGCGGACGTCGGCGCCGCCCGGGGCTTCAACGCCGCCGACGTGATGTTCCTGCAGATGATGGTGGTCCACAACGGCCAGGGCGTCGAGCTGGCACGGCTGGCGCGCGGCCGGGCGGTCCGGGCCGAGATCGGGCTGCTGGCCGGGGCGATCGCCGCGACGCAGCGGGACGAGACGGCGTCCATGGCGGGCCTGCTGCGGGAGTGGGGCCAGCCGCCGACGGCCCCGCCCGACGAGCACGCCGCGCACGGCGGCATGCCCGAGACGGACGCCCGGGAGATCGCCTCGGTCGCGGACGCGGGCCCCGCGGACTTCGAGCGGGCGTTCCTCAACGCGATGATCGCCCACCAGGACGACGCGGTGCAGCTGGCCGCGGCGGAGGTCTCCGGCGGGCTGCACCCCGGAGTGAAGGCGCTGGCCGGGCGGATCGAGGCCTCCCGCCGGGCGCAGATCGAGCGGATGCTGGCGCTCCTGGAGGACTGACCCGCCCCGGGCCGGACCCGCCCCGGGGCCCGGCATCCGGGCCCGGCCCCGTACGGGCTCCGCCGCGGCGGGGCGGGCGGGGACCACGGCCGGGAATGGCGGGCGGGACGGCGGGTAGGCGGGCCGTATGCCACAGGAACCGAACAGCACGCCCCCGCCCCAGACCCAGCCGTACCCCGGCAGCAGCGGGGAGATGACACCCGAACCCCGGGACGAGATGCGCGGCTACGTCGGCCGCGACCTGCTCGCCGGCAAGCGCGCGCTGATCACCGGGGGCGACTCCGGCATCGGCCGGGCGGTGGCGGTGGCCTTCGCCAAGGAGGGCGCGGACGTCGCCATCGCCTACCTGAGCGAGCACGAGGACGCCGAGCACACCAAGAGCCTCGTCGAGAAGGAGGGGCGGCGCTGCCTGCTGCTCCCCGGCGACCTGGCCTCCGCCGAGCACTGCCGGCAGGTGGTCGAGTCCGCGGCCTCCGCGCTCGGCGGGATCGACGTCCTGGTCAACAACGTCGCCACGCAGGCCCCGGTGCAGTCGCTGGAGGAGCTCTCCGACGAGCAGTGGGAGCGGACGTTCGAGGTCAACATCCACAGCTACTTCCGGATGACCAAGGCGGCCCTGGCCCACATGCCCGACGGCGGGGCGATCATCAACACCTCCTCCATCAACGGCCTGCGCGGGAACAAGACGCTGATCGACTACTCCGCGACCAAGGGGGCGATCAACGCCCTGACCTACTCGCTGGCGCAGACGCTGGTCGAGCGGCGCATCCGGGTGAACGCGGTGGCGCCCGGCCCCGTCTGGACGCCGCTGATCCCCGCGACCTTCCCCCAGGAGAAGGTCGAGAAGTTCGGCGAGCAGGTGCCGATGAAGCGGGCCGCCGACCCCGACGAGATCGCGCCGTCGTACGTCTTCTTCGCCGCCGACCGGCTCTCCTCGTACTACACCGGGGAGGTCCTGGCCCCGATCGGCGGCGAGACGCTTCCCGGATGACCCCCGCCCGCCGTCCCGCCGTCCCGGCGGGACGGCCTCACCGGGCGCGCAGGAAGGCGAGCACCTCGGCGGCCACCGCCTCGGGCCGGGTCGCCGACACGTCGACGGTCAGGTCGGCCACCTCGGCGAAGAGCGGCCCCCTGCGGGCCCGCTGCTTGGTGAGCATCGCGCCGAGGTCGGGCTCGAAGTGCGGGCGGTGCCCGCTGGAGAGCATGCGTTCGGCGAGGACCGCCGGCGGGGCGTCCAGCCAGACCACGACCGCGGGGCCCAGCGCCGCGCGGCAGGCGGGGTCCTCCACCACGCTCGCCGCCGCGGCGATCACCGGGGGCGGCCGCTCGGCGAGGGACTCCAGCAGGTGCCCGGCCTCCCGCCGGTGCAGCTCGTCGGCGCCCTCGCGCTCGGCCGTCTCGGCCGCGGTGGCGCCGTACCGGGCGGCCAGGTCGGGGTCGCTGTCGCGCAGCTCGCGGCCCAGCTCCGCGGCGAGGATCCTGGCCACGGAGGACTTCCCCGCGCCCATCAGGCCCGTCACGACGACGGGAAGGTCAAACTTCACGGCGGCCTTTCGAGGTCAACGTTTGAGATCCGTGTGGGGGATAGGTGAATGGGCGTTGGCACGAAGGAGGGAAATCCCATGTCCATCGCAGGCGGCATCATCCTCATCATGCTCGGCGCAATCTTCACATGGGCGGTCGAGTTCGATCTCGCCGGGTTCGACATCAACGTCCTCGGCGTCATCCTGATGCTGGGCGGCCTGGTCTGGCTGCTCATCGCCCTCTACCGGGCGAACGTCGCCCGCCGGGCCGTGACGTCGCCCACGACGGTGGTCGTCGAGGAGGACCCGGTCACGCACCGCCGAGTCTACGAGGAGCGTCGCTACGACGACCCGCCGGTGGTGTGAGATTCCCTGACGCATGAGACGGAGGACGGACGTTGAGCGACACCCTCATCTCCCGGAGCGTGGGCCTCGTCGGCGGAATGGCCGGAGGTCTCGTCGCCGGAGCCATCTTCAAGCAGATCTGGAAGTTCGCCTCGGGCAAGGAGGAGGCGCCCCAGGCGACCTCGGAGGAGTACGGCTGGGGCGAGGTCCTGGTCGCGGCGGCGATCCAGGGTGCCATCTACGGCATGGTCAAGGCGGCGATCGACCGCTCCACGGTCCACGGCGCGCCCAAGGGGCGCGGCAGGTAGGCCGCCCCGCGGGATCGGCGAGGTCCCGGCTCCGGAGACGGAGCCGGGGCTTTCGCATGTCTGGGATGGTGCGATCTGTCCCCTTTGTGGATTTCTTGTGTCGTTTGCCGGACGGCAGGGTGGGAAGGCGGTCTGGATCTGAGGATGAAAGGAGTTCGATCATGGGAGAGGCTCCGCAGTACGTCGCCGCGCGGGTGCAGCAGGCACTCGCGGAGGACGAGCGCACCACCGAACTCGGCATCCGGGTGGACGTGCGGGGAGAGCAGCTCTTCCTGCGCGGCCAGGTGAGCTGCGAGGAGCGCCGCACGCTGATCGCCGACGTGGCGGAGGAGGCGGCCCCCGGGCTGGCCATCCGCAACGAGCTCACCGTGTCGGACGTCCGGGTGCCGGAAGGGGAGGAGAAGCTGTGACGGGCCTGCGAGTCGCGGCGGTCGGCGATGTGCACCTGGGTGAGGACATGCGCGGGCGTTACCGGGAGCACCTCGCCGGCATCGAGGAACGGGCCGATGTGCTGCTGCTGGCCGGAGACCTGACCCGGCACGGGACGCTGGAGGAGGGCCGGGTGGTGGCCGACGAGTTCCGCGACCTGCCGATCCCGGTGGTCGCCGTGCTCGGCAACCACGACTACCACTCCGACAAGCCCGCGGAGATCGCGGCGCTGCTGCGCGACGCCGGGATCATGGTGCTGCACGACGACTCGGTCGTCCTCGACATCGACGGGGTACGGCTCGGCGTGGTCGGCGGCAAGGGCTTCGGCGGCGGGTTCGCCGGCAAGTGCGCCAGCGAGTTCGGCGAACCCGAGATCAAGGCCTTCGTGAACCACACCAAGCGGATCGCGGACCGCTGGCGCCGGGCTCTCAAGGAGCTCGACGTCGACCGCAGGATCGTGCTGTCGCACTACTCGCCGGTCAACGACACGCTCGAAGGCGAGCCGCTGGAGATCTACCCCTTCCTCGGCAGCTACCTGCTCGCCGAGGCGGTGGACGCCGAGGGCGCCGACCTGATCATCCACGGCCACGCGCACAAGGGCACCGAGAAGGGCATGACGTCCGGCGGGATCCGGGTGCGCAACGTGGCGCTGCCGGTGCTGAACCGGGCCTACGCGGTCTACTGCCGCGACGGCGACGGGGAGTCCTGCTGACGGCCGGCCGGGTCCCGCCCGCCGGGGCGGGGCCCGCGGGGCCGCCGCGGGCGGGACGTGCGAGAAGCCGGAGCGCGGGGCCGCCGGGCGCATGGCGGCCGGAGCGCACGAGAAGCCGGAGCTCGCCAGAGCGGGCAGGAGCGCACGGAAGCGGGCCGGGTCTGCGGACCCGGCCCGCTGTGTCTGCGGTCGTGATGTCTGCGGTCGTGGTTCCCGGTGCCGCCGCGGAGGCGGTGGGCACCGGTGTCGCGGTCGGAGGGTCCCGGACCGCGGGGGTGTCCGGGACGGTGCGCTTGGGTGCGGGCCATGGCCCGCATCAGACGTTGAAGATGCTCACACCCCCCGGACCGACCAGGAAACCGAGGACGATGAGCACGATCCCCCACAGGAGGTCGCGGCGGGCCAGGATCACGTAGATCCCGGAGATGACCAGTGCGACTGCGATGATCCAGAGCAAAGTAGCCATGGCCCGCCTCTGCCCCGCAGGAGGGTCAGCTAACGCGCTTGAGCCGGTAAAGATCCAGCAACGGCTGGACGAACCAGAGCCAGGCGCTCACCAGTCCCACCAGTCCTCCGAAGGCCGCCGCAGGCCAGCCGGAGATCACGGTCTCCGTGACGAGCGCGACGGCGCTCGTCATCGCCACGGCGAGCGCGACCGCGCCGAGGATGCCGAGCTCGTTGGCGCGGTGCAGCATCCGCTCCTTCAACCCGGTCCGGAAGAGCAGGCGGTGCTGGGCCGCCGGGGTGATGAAGCAGACCGAGGCGAAGGCGGAGGCGAGCAGGGAGATGAAGAAGAGCCAGAGGCCGAGGGTGTCCACCTTCTCGAAACCCGCCGAGAACGGCAGGGTCAGCAGGAAGGCGAACAGGACCTGGATGCCGGTGACCGCGACCCGCAACCCCTGGAGCAACTCGGTCAACTCACGGTCAACGCGTTCTTTGTGGCTTTCGCCGGGCGCAGGGCTTTCTGTACGGACTTCCTCATTTTGAATCATCGGATTCCATTGCCCGCCGTTTACCGCCTTATGCCTGGGGACTACGGGGCCTTCCAGGGGGTAGCGACCGTTTATGGGAAGCCACAGCCACGAGGTCACCGACGCGATCCTGGAGACGCTGAAGCGGGCGAGCAGCGCGCTGAAGGACGCCGGCGTCCGCTTCGCGCTGGCCGGGGGGTGTGCCGCCTACGCCCGCGGAGCCGCCCCCTCGCTGCACGACGTCGACTTCGTCCTGCCTCAGGAGGACGTGCCGTCCGCTCTGGAGGCGCTGCGCGAACTGGGCTTCACGACGGCCAAACCGCCGGAGGACTGGCTGGTCAAGGCCTACGACGAGGGCAGGCTGGTGGATCTGATCTTCCGGATCGCCGACAACGCGGTGACCCCCGCGCTGCTGGAGCGGGCCGAGCCGCTGAAGGCCTCGGCCGTGATCGTGCCCGTCCTTGAGGCGACCGACCTGGTCATCTCCTGGCTGCTGCCGCTGTCCGAGCACGCCTGCGACTACGGCTCCCTGCTCCCCCAGGTCAGGGCGCTGCGCGAGCAGGTCGACTGGGGGCGGGTGGCGGCGGTGGTCCGGCACTCGCCGTACGCCTCCACCTTCCTCGTCCTGCTGGAGCGGCTGGGGGTGATCTCCGAGCCCGTCGACGCGTCGGGGAACCCGGACTGGCCCTGACCGGGACGCCGGAGCCGTGACGCGCCCGGCGGTGTACGGAGCACCGTCCGGAGTCCGGTAGTCTGGTCGAGGTCAAGCGCCGCTAGCTCAGTTGGTTAGAGCAGCTGACTCTTAATCAGCGGGTCCGGGGTTCGAGTCCCTGGCGGCGCACCCGAGGGAAAAGCCCAGGTCATTCACTGTGACCTGGGCTTTTCTGCTGGTGCGGGGGGGCGTGGTCGCCAGGCCCCCGCTCACGGCCGCCGCCGGTGCGCCCGGGACGGGCCGTCCCTTCGCCGTAGGGCCGCCCGCCGCCGCCCGCGGAGCGGGCGGCCCTACGCAACCAATGCGCCCGGTTTCCCTGGGTCAGACCTGGTCCGGGCTAGCCTGGGGTGGGGGTCACGAGATGAGAGCATTCGCCTGCGCACCGGCACTGGCCATGGCACTGGCACTGGCCGCCGGCTGCGGCACCGAACCCGAGAGGACCGCCGCACAGGCGTCGGCGCCGCTCCCGGCCGCCGGATCGGCGGCGGACCGGTCCCGGACGACCCAGAGCGCGGTTCCGGGGCAGGCGGTGCAGAGCCCGGCCCCGGCGGTCACCGCTCCGGCGGACGGCCGGACCGAGGTGAGCCGGGACCAGCACCGCATCCTGACCGAGCAGTGCCGGTACGCCGACTCGGCTCGGCTGCGCACGCAGTGCCTGGCGGCGGTCGAACGCGACTACCGGGTGGGACGGGAGAACCGCGACCTGGACTGCCGGACCTACTCCGGCGTCACGGTGTGCGGCCGGCTCGTACTCAGCGAGCGGGAGCGGCGGTGCGTGCGGGAATGGGTGGCCGGAGGGCTGACGCCGCGCCGTGCCGAGGTGGAGTGCTACGTCTTCGCCTGAGGCGCGCGCCGCCCCCGCCCGGACGGCGCCGGGCGCGGTAGACAGGCCCGCTGCGGGGCAGTTGACGGGGACGCCGATCGCCCACCCCCGGAGGGATCACGAGATGACGATCAATCCGCAGCCGCTCTGCCGGACCTGCGGGTCCATGGTGGAGCACCCCGGACGCCACCGGGAATGGCACGAGGCCCTCGAACGCCTGGTGCCCGGCCTGGAAGCCGAGCTGGAGCGGGCGCAGGGGGGCCAGGACCCGGACCACGGCTCCGGGTTCACCTTCTGACCCCGGCCCGCCGTACGCCTGCCCGCACAGGCCCGGCCGCGCGGCCGGCCTCCCCCTGCGGCGGGCAGGTGGTGGCGGAGCCGGGTGCGCAGCGGCGGACGGTAGTCCTCGCCGTAGTAGCGCTCCTTGAACTCCTCCTCGCGGAGCGGGCCGGCCTCGGGGACGACGCCGGCGACCCGCTGGCCGGCGTCCACGACCGGCACGCCGCTGACGCCCCGGTCGATGAGGAGCCCGGCGCCGCCGGGGCCGCCGTCAGGCGAGCTTCTCGGCCTTCTTCAGGTCGGCGACCAGCGACTCCATGTACTCGGCGTAGCCCTGGTAGCTGAAGGGGGCCTCGGCCCGCCACGGGTAGGCCTGCCCGGCCTCGACCGCGGGAAGCTTGGCGAAGGTCGGCTTCTTCATCATGTCGTCGAACGTCAGCGCCTGGGTGCGGACGTCGTACAGGATCACGTCGGCGTCGTAGGTGTCGGCGTTCTCCCAGCTCAGGCTCTGGAAGAAGCCGCCCTCGTCGACCTTGTCGGGCTTGACGACGTCCAGGCCGGCCTCGGTCAGGTGCATGATGTCCGCGTACTCCGGCGGGTTGACCACCCACATGGTGTCGGGGCCGCCGGACATCATGAGGATCTTCAGGCCGTTCGCGGCGATCTTCTTCAGCTCCTCGGTCGCCGCGTCGAAGCGCGCCTTGGCGGAGCTGATCTCGGGGGAGCCGAGGTCGGCGCCGAGGGACTGGGCCAGCTCGGCGTACCTGCCGATGACCTGGGACGCGCTCTTGCCGGTCAGCATGATCCCGGCGGTGGGCGCGGCCTGCTCGATCGTGTCCTTCGACTTCTCCGGCACGTACCAGAGCGTGCCGTTGACGTACATGCTGCTGACCAGGAGCTCGGGCTGGAGCGCGATGTACTGCTCGACGTTGAACTCGTCCCACACGTTGCCGAGCCCGGCGACCTTGGTGATGTCGACGTTGCCCACCTGGGGGTCCTTGCTGCCGTCCTTCAGCTTGTGCGGGCCGAAGATCGCGACGGGCCGGATGCCGAAGTCCCAGAGCGCGGCGGCGGAGCCGACCTGGGCGACGATCCGGGCCGGCCGCCGGGGCAGCTCCAGCTTCTTGCCGCGGTCGTCGGTGAACGTCCAGGGGCCGGCCGGCGCGGTGGCCGCCTGCGTGGCGGTGGAGGTGGTGGCGGGCTCCTCCTGGCCGCAGGCCGCCAGGACCATGAGGGTGCCGAGACCGCCGGCCGCCGCGAGAAAGCCCCTTCTCGACACGGACATGTTCACTCCTAAGGTAAGGCTCGCCTAATTGCTCGGTGATTAGGCTAGCCTTACCTGAAGGTGACGGCCACTCCGGGTGGCCGGTACGGCCGCACCGGCCGCCGGACGGCCGGTGCGGCCCCACGCTCGTGCGGGTCCGCGCCGTGCGGACGGGCGTCGCGAGGGTCCACGCCGTACCGGCCCGTGGTCGTGAGGGCCCGCTCCCGGTTGGGTATGGGCACCGCCATGGAACATGTGGTGGTGGGGGCGGACGGGTCCGCCGACAGTCTCCGGGCGGTCGAGTGGGCGGTGCGCGAGGCGGGCCGCAGACATCTCCCCCTGCGGGTGGTGCACGCCGTGCACGAGTGGCTGCACTCCCGCTCGGAGGGCGAGATCGAGGACGTGCGCCGGTGGATGTGGAACAACGGCCGGGAGGTCGTCGACCAGGCCGTGGCCCACGCGCGCGAGCACGGTCCCGCGGTACGGGTCGAGGACGCGATGGCGTTCGGCGACCCCGCCCGCGCGCTGGCCGAGGAGGCCGGCCACGACGACCTGCTCGTCGTGGCCTCGCGCGGCACGGGCCGGATCTCCAGCCTGCTGCTCGGCTCGGTCGCGCTGAAGGTCGTCTCCCAGTCTCCCTGCCCGGTGGTGGTGGTCCGCGGCGGGGTGGCGCCGGAGCGGGAGTTCAAGGAGGTCGTCGCCGGGGTGGACGGGTCCCCCGCCTCCGCCGGGGCGCTCCGGTTCGCCGCGGAGGAGGCCGCGCTGCGGGGGGCGCGGCTCCGGTTGCTCCTCGCCTGGAGCCTGCCCGTCGCGGAGGGCGCCCTCGTCCCGCCGTTCTTCGACCTCGCCGAGATCGAGGGCACCTGGGAGCGCACTCTCGACGAGGCCGCACGTTCGGCGGAGGAGCTCCATCCGGGCCTGGAGGTCGTCGGCGAGCTGGTGATGGGCCATCCGGTGCAGGCGCTCATCGACGCCTCGGAGGCGGCCGACCTGGTCGTCATGGGATCGCACGGGCGCGGCGCGCTCGCGGGGCTCTTCCTGGGGTCGGTCAGCCACGGGGTCCTGCACCACGCGGCCTGCCCGGTCGCGGTGATCGGCCCGCGGGCCCTCGACGCCTCCGCGGAGACCCCCGCGGACGCCCTGGCGCGGACCCCGGGGGACGCCCCCGCGGGGGAGCCGCAGGCCTGACCCGGGTTCTGTCTGGAGCGCCGCCTTCTGGGTAGCCAGGGGGCCATGGCGATCTACGGTTTCCACTCATCACACGAGCAGATCCACCCGGCCGAGCTGCTGAAGGCGGTGACGCGGGCCGAGCAGGCGGGATTCGCGGCCGCGATGTCGTCGGACCACTTCTCCCCCTGGAGCGAGCGGCAGGGCCACTCCGGCTTCGCCTGGTCCTGGCTGGGTGCCGCGCTGCAGGCCACCGGCCTGCCGTTCGGCGTGGTCAACGCCCCCGGCCAGCGCTACCATCCCGCGATCATCGCCCAGGCGATCGGCACCCTGGGCGCGATGTTCCCCGGACGGTTCTGGGCCGCCCTGGGCACCGGGGAGGCGAGCAACGAGCACATCACCGGGGAGCGCTGGCCGCGCAAGCAGGTGCGCACGGCCCGGTTGCGCGAGTGCGTCGACGTGATCCGGGCGCTGCTGGCGGGGGAGGAGGTGAGCCACGACGGCCTGGTGACCGTGGACCGGGCCCGGCTGTGGAGCCTTCCCGAGACCCCTCCGAAGCTGCTCGGGGCGGCGGTGAGCGTGCCGACCGCCCGCTGGTGCGCGGAGTGGGCCGACGGGCTGATCACCGTGAACGCGCCGGTCGAGACGCTGCGCGAGATCGCCGCCGCCTACCGGGAGGCGGGAGGCCGGGGCGCGCTGGCCCTGCAGGTCCACCTGAGCTGGGCCGAGAGCGATGAGGAGGCGCTGGCGATCGCCCACGACCAGTGGCGGAGCAACGTGTTCCGCCCGCCGGTCTGCTGGGACCTGGAGACGGCCGAGCTGTTCGACGTGGTCTCGCGGGACGTGCCGCCGGCCCGGGTGGCCGAGGTGGTCAACGTCTCCGCCGACCTGGGGTGGCACGCCGCCCGGTTGCACGAGTACGCCGAGCTGGGCTTCGAGGAGATCTACCTGCACCACGTCGGCCAGGAGCAGGCGGCGTTCATCGACGCCTTCGGCGCCAAGGTCCTTCCGCAGCTCGGCTGAGCAGTACAGGCGACATGTCGATACATTTCCGAAATCAGGTCGTCGCAATCGGTTCACACGCCTGGGGTGGATGTTCTACATTTGTTGTGGGAGCGCTCCCACGACTGAGGAGAAGCCAGTGTCCCCCCAGAACGGCTCGCTCAAGGCGCCATCAGACCTCGTGCACACCGTCGAAGGCCTCCTGGCCGCGGCTCCGGTGAGCGTGCGCGAAGCCCGCTCCCTGGTCCGCCGCGAGCTCGCCGGCTGGGGCGCCGACGACCTCATAGACGACTGCGTGCTCATCGTGAGCGAGCTGGTCACCAACGCCGTCCGCCACGGGGGCGCGGCGTGCGCGCTCCGCCTCGGCTGCGACGGCGCGCACGTGTACGGCGAGCTCTTCGACCCGGGCGCGGGCACGCCCCGGGTGTGCGAGGCCGGCATGGAGGCGACGAGCGGCAGAGGGCTGCAGATCGTGGACACCCTCGCCGACGAGTGGGGCGTGTCCTGGCCCGACTCCGGAGGGAAGATCGTCTGGTTCCTGCTCGGCGGCGTGCCCGCGCCGAGGGAGGCGGACGGGCAGACCTCCGGGGCGTTCTCCTGGCACCGGTGCGCCCTCCCGGCGTGCCCTCCCCGGCACGCCGTCCCGGCCGGCCTGCCCCGGTGACCCCGCCGCCCGGCGCCTGCGGGTCCGCCCCACCGGCCGGGACCGGACCGTGGCGGGGTCCTGCGGCGGGCCCCGGGCTCCTGTGGCGGCTCCCCGGGCCGGAGGAGCGGTGGGCCCTCGGATTCCCGCGGCGGGTCCTCAGGACGGGGAGCGGCGGGTCCTCAGGACCAGGTGATCAACGCCCGCTCGCGCCACAGGTCGAGCAGGCTCCGGTCGCCCCGCACGTCGAGCCGGTCGGCGCTCCCGCGGTTCCACAGCATGAGGTACAGCTCCGCGGCCGGGCCGGAGACCACGCAGTCGGCCTCCCGCACACCCGGCGTGACGACCCGCCGCTCCGGCTCCACCCGGATCGTCCAGGCGGTCGGGTGGTCGGTGGCCCGTACGGCCAGGCTGACCGGCGGATCGGAGACCAGCCGGCCGCGGCGCCGGGGGAGGAACCCGCCGAAGAGCTCGTCGACGCCGTCGGCCGCGAACGCCGGATCGAAGCTCGGCGGGCCGTCCCCGGCGGCGGCCTGGGCGTCGGCCAGGTGGACCGCCGTCTCGTGCGCCTGGCGGCGGGCCCAGAAGGCCAGCGGGGAGGGCGCCCGCAGGAAGGTCCAGCACTCCACGTCCGGGTCGGCCCCCTTCAGGGTCCCCACCAGGGCGGCATGGCCCTCGCGGAACCAGCCGAGCAGCCCGTCGCCGTCCGGCGCGGTGAAGAACCCCGCCTCCTCCTCGTCGGTGAACGGCTCCGTCCTGGCCCCGGCGACGTGCGCCGCCGCCCAGCGGTGCACCCCGCCGAGGTGGCCGAGCAGGTCCCGGACCGACCAGCCGGGGCAGGTCGGCACGGGGGCGTCCAGTCCGGCCCGGGCCGCCGCGGCGGCCAGCCGTACCCCGGCGTCGTGCAGCGCGGCGATGTGCTCTGCGGTCTCCACGGCCGGATTGTGCCACAGGGGCGCCTGCCGGGGACATCGCGGAGCCCCGCGCCGGTGGGCGTGCGCGCCGCGGGGCCACCGTGGCGGCCCCGCGGCGGCCCCGCGGCCTGTCAGCCCCCGGAGAGCCGGAACCAGACCACGCGCCCGGCCGGGGTGTCGTGCCAGCCCCAGTCGGCGGCGAGCTCGTCGACCAGCCAGAGGCCCCGGCCGGTGCAGCTGCCGGGATCGGTGCCCGCGCGGAGGGAGGGGCGGTGCTCGGCCGATCCGGCGTCGATCACGTTGATGTGGAGCGCCCCGTCATGGTTCGCGACGGCCACGGTCACCTGCCCGTCGGGGCGGCGGCCGGAGTCGGAGTGGCGGACGGAGTTGGCGACCAGTTCGCTGACGAGCAGCAGGGCGTCGTCCGCCTGTCTGTGCCCGGCGGTGTCCAGCAGGTCGCGGACGTACCGCCGCGCCCTGGGAACGGAAGCCAACTCTCCGGGGAACGCGACCTGACCCAGCAGTCCCACCACCTTCAATACGCACCTCCATGACCCGCAAAGAGGCTTCCCCCCTCGGCGCCGCGCCACGCCGAATATTCACGTTGAGTAGCGATGAATGCGCACGGTAGTCATGCGGGTGATCGGCTTCGGGGGCCGTGTCCGCTGGGGTTGAGTGTTTTGTTCGGTTGCTCCTGCTCACCGTCAGCCGGCCTGCTCCCTCCGGACTCGGCGTGGCAGGATGGCGGGATGCCGTTCCGGGTGGTGACGGCCGCAGTGACGGCCGCCGCGTTCATGACCGCGTCCCCTGTCCAAGCCCCGTCCGCGACCGCGCCCCGCGTCCAGGACGCACCGGCGCCGCCGGTGATCCGCTACGCCGGCCTCGGCGCCTGCGCGAACGACGGCGGCGTGGGCCGGCACCCGTGCGGCCCGTGGAGGCTCTGGTTGAGCGACGGCCGTGTCCTCGCGCTCCCCGACGCGCACCGGACCGACGGCGACCACCCGGCCATGGGGGTCATGGCGGTCTCCCCGGACGGCACCCGGGCCGCGTACCTCCGCGGGAGCGACGGCGCGCTCATGATCTGGGAGGCCGCCACCGGGAAGGCGCGCCGGACCGAGGTGACGAAGCCGGACTCCGTCCGGATCACCGGGCTGACCGTCTCCCCTCGCGGACGGTTCGTCGGCGTCGAGGGGGAGTACGAGTCCCGGGCGCTGTTCAGGGACCGGGTCGTGGACACGGCCACCGGGAAGACCTTCACCCTGCCCAGGGGATACACCCTCGCGAGGTTCAGCCCGGACGACCGGCACCTGATGGCCACCCACCGGAGCGGCGCGGTGGTCTACGCGACCGGGACGTGGTCGGTGAAGCTGCGGCGGTCGGCCTACATGACGGGCGACCTCGGCCGCGACGGCGTCACCGTGGCCAAGGCGTCGAGGAACGACGCCCGGCCGTCCGGGAACCGGGTCACCGTCCGCAACCTGGCCACCGGGAAGAAGCGCGCCTTCCCCCTCCGGCTCCGCAGGGGCGAGGCCCCCTACCGCGCACGCTGGGACGCGGCGGGCCGCCTCGACGTCCTGACCGACTCCTACCGCGGGCCGAGCGGCAGGGAGTCCCACACCTACACCTGGTACCGGTTGGACCGCAGGACGGGCCGGCTGCGCGTGCTCGACTCCTTCGTCGTCACGTCCGCCGTGGGAGACGTGATCCTCGCCGGCTGACCGGCCGTACCCTGGGAGCATGATCGAGGAGGCCGGGGACGGGATCGGGGCCTGGCTCGACCGGGTCCACGACGAGTACGACGAGTTCGCCTACCGCTACGTCTACGCCGCCTACCTCGCGGTGCGCCCGCCCCGCCGGGAGGTGCGCGGCGGCGAGGTCACGCTGACCGCCGGGCCGGGCGGGGGGCACCTGCTGCGCGCCGGGGAGGGCGGCCCCGAGCTGCACCTGCGGGACGAGGCCGCCTGTGAGGCGTTCCTGGGGCGGCTGCACCGGCGCTATCTACGGGGACGCCACTCCTCCATGGCGGAGTGGGAGGCCGCCGCCCACGACCGCTACGTGGCGGACCTGCACGACCGGACGCGGTGGTGAGCCGTACGGCCCGCGCCCGGTTCCCGCTGCGGGCGCGGGCCGTACGCGCACCAGGGTCTGACCGGCGCCCGGCCGGGGGGCACGAGCC
>NZ_BAAAUT010000086.1:0-21825 GCF_039534085.1 Planomonospora alba | reverse complement strand
CACCGCCCGACCGGGCGGGACCGTCCCCGGGCCGCCGCCGTCGGGCACCGCCCCGGCGGGCCGGAGGGCGGGCGGCGGTACGGCGGAGGCCGCCGGGGGCCGGGCACGGCGGCCGGCGGGCCGGAGGCCACGACCTGCGTCACGGCCACCGGGTTGGAGGTCGCGGCCGACATGGCGGCCGGCGGGTCGGAGGTCGCGGCCGTGGTGGTCGGCGCGGCCGGGACGGCGAGGGTGCCGGCGGTGGTGTGCCCGGTCCCGGTCGGCCCGCGGCACGCCCCGGTGCGGCTCGGCCCGCCGGAGGGGGCGGCGGACGGCGGTGCGGGACGGCCGGATCTCGGCGGCGCGGCGCATGGAACTCCCAGGAGGCCTGTTCGGGAAGGGCCTGTCCCTTCCCGGCCGACCAGACTTCCCGGCATTCCCCTGCAACAGCCTACATAACGCTGCAGAACGGATGCCGCTCCCCGCGTCCGTCGCACACGTGACGGCGGTCGCGCGGCGGACCGTCCGCGGCGGCCGGGATCCGCAGGCGCGGCGGATCCGGAGGCACACGGGTCCGCAGGCGCGGCGGGACCGCGGGTGCGGTTCGGGGGGCGCGGGACCGCGGGTGCGGTCCGCGGGTGCGGCGGGCTCGGGTTCCGGGAAGACCGGGGCCCGAGCCCGCCGTCCGGGGCGGATCCTCGGCGCGGTGAGGAGCCGCCGGGGGATCAGTCTTCGCTCTTGGCGCTGGGCAGCTTCTCGGAGATGAGGTTCATCACCGTGCTGTCGGCCAGCGTGGTGACGTCACCGATGCTGCGGTTCTCCGCCACGTCGCGGAGCAGCCGGCGCATGATCTTGCCGGAGCGGGTCTTGGGCAGCTCGGGCACGACCAGGATCTGCCGGGGCTTGGCGATCGGGCCGAGCGTCCTGGCGACGTGCGCGCGCAGCTCGGCCGCGATGTCCTCGCTCTCCTCGGCGCCGCCGCGCAGGATCACGAACGACACGATGGCCTGGCCGGTCACCGGGTCGGTCGCGCCGACCACGGCCGCCTCGGCGACCTTCGGGTGGGAGACCAGGGCCGACTCCACCTCGGTGGTGGAGATGTTGTGGCCCGAGACGAGCATGACGTCGTCGACCCGGCCGAGCAGCCAGATGTCGCCGTCCTCGTCCTTCTTGGCGCCGTCGCCGGCGAAGTACATGCCCTCGAAACGGGACCAGTAGGTGTCGATGTAGCGCTGGTCGTCGCCCCAGATCGTGCGGAGCATCGACGGCCACGGGTCGCGGATGGCGAGGTAGCCGCCACCGCCGTTGCCGACGCTGTTGCCCTGGTCGTCGACCACGTCGGCGGTGATGCCGGGCAGCGGGCGCATGGCCGCGCCGGGCTTGCCGTGCGTCACTCCCGGGAGCGGGCTGATCATGATGGCGCCGGTCTCGGTCTGCCACCAGGTGTCCACGACGGGGGTGCGGTTCCCGCCGATGTGCTCGCGGTACCACACGTAGGCCTCGGGATTGATCGGCTCGCCGACGCTGCCGAGGATGCGCAGGGACGACATGTCGTACTTGGCGGGGATGTCGTCGCCCCACTTCATGAACGTGCGGATCGCGGTCGGGGCGGTGTAGAGGATCGTGACCCCGTACTTCTGCACGATCTCCCAGAAGCGGCCGCGGTGCGGGGTGTCGGGGGTGCCCTCGTAGATGACGCTGGTGGCGCCGTTGGCGAGCGGGCCGTACACGATGTAGGAGTGGCCGGTCACCCAGCCGATGTCGGCGGTGCACCAGTAGACGTCGGTCTCCGGCTTGAGGTCGAAGACCGCGTGGTGGGTGTAGGCGGTCTGCGTCAGATAGCCGCCGGTGGTGTGCAGGATGCCCTTCGGCCGGCCGGTCGTGCCGCTGGTGTAGAGGATGTAGAGCGGGTGCTCGGAGTCGTGCGGGACCGGGGCGTGCTCGGTGCTCTGGCGCTCGACCAGGTCGTGCCACCAGACGTCCTTGCCGGTCCAGTCCACCTCCTGGCCGGTCCGGCGGACCACGAGCACGTGCTCGACGCCGGGGCACTCCGCCAGGGCCTCGTCCACGGTCGGCTTGAGCGCGCTGGGCGCGCCGCGCCGGTAGCCGCCGTCGGCGGTGACCACGACCTTGGCGTCGGCGTCCTTGATCCGGCCGCTGAGCGCGGTCGCGGAGAAGCCGCCGAAGACCACCGAGTGGACGGCGCCGATGCGGGCGCAGGCGAGCATCGTGATCGGCAGCTCGGGGATCATCGGCATGTAGATCGCGACCCGGTCGCCCTTGCCGACCCCCAGCTCGATCAGGGCGTTGGCCGCCTTGCAGACCTCTCGCTGCAGGTCGGCGTAGGTGATCGTACGGCTGTCGCCTTCGGGCTCGCCCTCCCAGTGGTAGGCGATCCTGTCACCGCGCCCCTCCTCGACGTGGCGGTCGACGCAGTTGTAGGCGACGTTCAGCTCTCCGCCGAGGAACCACTTGGCGAACGGCGGGTTCCACTCCAGCACGGTGTCCCAGCGCCTGGACCAGCTCAGCCGCTCCGCCTGCTTCTCCCAGAACGCCAGGCGGTCGGCCGCGGCCTCGGCGTAGGCCTGCTCGGTCACGTTCGCCTTCGCGGCCAGTTCTGCAGGAGGGGCGAACCGCCGGGTCTCGCTCAGCAGGTTCGACAGCGTCTCGTGGGTCTCACGCGGTTCGGAACCAGGGGTCTCCGGGGCCACTGCGCACTCCTTACTCGTACTGCTCATCGGCTTCGGGGTGTGTCCCACTTCACCAGGTCAGCGCCGCCCGACACAAGAGGTCTAGACAGGTATGTACCAAGTGGATACATGGGACGTTCCGGTTCATGCGGGCTCAGCTGTGGATAAGGGGTCGGGGAAACGGCGCGGTGCCGCCACCATAGGAACGGCGGCGGCGGCCTTTCACGGCCTCCGGCCGGACGCTGCGCCGGATGGCGCCATACGTTCGGTGAACGGTCCGGCGGCCGGTGAGCGGTCCGGTGCGTGCGCGGCCGGGCGGAGGGGGCGGGCCCGCAGGTCCCGGCCGCGGCCGGGCGGAGGCGGGAGGGTCCGGCGGGGCCGGGCGGCGGGTGGAGGCGGATGGCGGGTGCCTGGTGACCGGCCGGTAGGGTCGGGAACCGTGAGCGACCCATTGGCTGTCATCGCCGAACTGCCGGGCGTGCAGGAGGCCGTGGCCGACGTGCGCAAGGCCGTGGACCGGCTCTACGGGCACCGCGTGCTGCGGCGCAAGAGCCCCGAGGTCTCCGCCAGGTCCGCCCTGCACGGCGCCCGCGCGTCCGCCGCGATCGAGGGGGTGGACGTCCCGCTGGAGGCCGTCCCGGAGGCGACCGACCCCGTCCTGCAGGGCGCGCTGCGCGTCTCGGCGGAGTTGGGCAGGCTCGGCGCCACCTGGCGTACCGCGCCGCGTCAGGTGCTGGCCCGGCTGCACACCCTGGCCGCGGTCGGGCTCATCGAGGACGGGGAGCTCGGCCGTCCCCGGACCGCCGACGAGGCGCCCGACCCGCTCGGAGTGGGCGCCGCGCCCGGGGCCGCGGAGACCGTGGCGCGGGTGGACGGGCTGGTCGATCTGGTGACGGGGGGCTCCAAGGCGCCCGCGCTGGTGGCGGCCGCCGTCGTCCACGCGGAGTTGGCCGTGCTGCGGCCGTTCGGCACCGCGGACGGGATCGTCGCGCGGGCGGCGGAGCGGCTGACCCTGGTGGAGTTCGGTCTCGACCCGAAGTCGCTGGCGGCGGTGGAACTGGGCCATCTGGAGCTCGGGACCGCCTACCCGGAGAGCCTGCGGGCCTACCTGACCGGCACCCGCGAGGGCATGACGACGTGGGTGCGGCACTGCGCTTCGGCGGTCGAGCTCGGCGTCCGCGAGGCGACGGCGATCTGCGAGTCCATGCAGCGCGGCGGCTGACGGCCCTGCGCGGCACCGCCGCCGGCGCCGCGGGGATCGGCGCGGGGATTACGGACACGGAGGCCGGGCACAGCAGACGGCGCTCCCTCGGTGGAGCGCCGTCGCCGCACGTCTCACCTGGTTACCAAGCGTGCACCTCTATCCGTCGAGACGGGGCAAGCCCGCGTCGACGCGCCTCCCGCGGCTGGTCGCGCGTGGGTACCTGGCGGCCGTGCCCGGACCTTGAGTCCGTACACCCTTTGTACGACGGATTCCGGCTGATGGGAACCCCTAAGACCAAGACCTTTACGGATTTGCCGGGCTTTTGGACAAGCAGCCATAAATGGGATTTTCTGCACGGTGGGGCGGGTCCGGGGATGCGGGCCGACGCCCTCGGTCGTGATCACCATCTGTGATCGTGGTTGGCGCGGGCCGGAGGGGCGGCCGTTTCGGGCCCGGATCCGGGGCGTGACCGTTAAGGCGGAATTAAGGCGAAAAAACCACCACAAACTCCAGATTACGTCTCGACGAAACTCAACGGAATGGGGCACGATACGGGTGCATCCCCATGAGCCGGAGTGGCGTCCATGCTCGGTCCCGCGACTCCCTTGCCACGCGCACCGCGCTGCTGAAAGCTCTCTTCTGAGAAGCGGGACCGGCTTCACCCCCCCGGAGCCGGACCGCTCGGCGACCCCCGCTCTCCCCCCCAGCGGGGGTCGCCCCTTTTCCGGGCGCGCCGCGCCCCTGGGGGTTCACCGTGTCTCGCGGGCTCACCGCGCTCCGTCGGCCCACCGTGAGCCTCCGGTGCGGCGGCCGCGGTCCCTGCCCGACGGGTGTGCCTGCCGCCCGCGGCTCCGCGCGCTTCGCCGTACCGGTCGCGGGCTTCTTCCGCGGGCTTCGTCCCGGGCGGGTTCTCCACAGGCAGGCGGGGGACCGGAGGGGCCGTCCACAGAGCGGGGTTCGAGGACTCGGCGGAGGGCGCCTCCTCCGGAAGGTGGGTCTCCCAGGTTCCCGGGAGGCGCGGCCGCCGCAGGTCCGAGGCCGTGGCCGTGCCTCCCACGTCTCAGGAGGCATCCTTGGACCGCCCGTTGGTCATCACCGAGGACCACGACCTGCTCGACGACCTGCTCCGCGTCGCCGCCGCGGCGGGCGCGGAGCTCGACGTGGCGCACGTGCCCGCGCACGCCCGCCCCTACTGGACCCGCGCCCCGATGGTCGTGGTCGGCAGCGACGTCGCCGACGCGCTGGCGGCGACCGGGCCACCGCCCCGTCCCCGGGTCGTGCTGGTCACCCGCGACCCCGGCGACCCCGACACCTGGCGCAGGTGCGTCGCGGTCGGGGCGCAGGACGTGCTGGAGCTCCCCGCCGCGGAGCGGCGCCTGGCCGACGAGTTCGCCGACGTCGCCGAGCCCGCCACGCGAGCGGGGACCGTCGTCTGCGTCGTGGGGGGCAGGGGAGGGGCCGGAGCCAGCGTCCTCGCCTCCTCGCTCGCCCTGGCCTCCGCCCGCAGGCGCCGGCGCACGCTCCTGGTCGACGCCGATCCGCTCGGCGGAGGACTCGACCTCCTGCTCGGTCAGGAGGAGGCCGAGGGCGCCCGCTGGCCCGACCTGGTGGCCAGGGAGGGCAGGGTGAGCTTCACCGCGCTCCGGGCGGCGCTCCCCGCCTTCGCCGGGCTGAGCCTCCTGTCCTTCCACCGCGGTAAGGCCGAGCGCATCCCCGCCGAGGCGATGCGCTCGGTCCTCGACGCGGGCAGGCGGGGGTTCGACCTGGTGGTGGTCGACCTCCCGCGCGCCGCGGACCCGGCCGCGGTGGAGGCCCTCGGCCGGGCCTCCACCACCCTGCTGGTCGTCACCGCCGACGTCCGGGGCGTCCTCGCCGCGGCCCAGGTGCTGACGGAGATACGCCGGCACACCGGCGAGGTCCGGGCGGTCGTCCGCGGCGGAGTCCTGGACGACGAGGTGGTGGCGGCCTCCCTCGGCACGCCGTACGCCGGAGGCCTGCCCGACCAGCCGCGGCTCGCGGCCGCACTGAACCGGGGGGACGCCCCGCCGATCGGCCGCAGGACCGTCCTCGGCCGGTTCTGCGGGGCGTTCCTGGACTCCCTGGAAGGAGCCCCGCCCGGTGCAGGGACGCCCGGGACGGGCATGCCCGGAGCCGGAGGACCCGGGGCCGGACCGTCCCGAGCCCGGCTGTCCGGGGTTCGGCTGTCCGGGGTTCGGCTGTCCGGAGCCGGGACGTGAGCCGGACCCCGCCGGTCACCGCGGTCTCGCCCGAACTGGTCGAGGCCGTCCGGGTACGGCTGGCGCGGACCGGAGCCGAGCCCAGCGCCGCGCACGTCACCGCCGCGCTCCGGGCGGAGCGGGCGATGCTCGGGGACGCCGAGATCCTGGCGGTGGCCCGCGCCCTGTGCGCGGATCTCATCGGAGCGGGCCCGCTGGAGCCGCTGCTGGCCGAGCCCGAGGTGACCGACGTGCTGGTGAACGGGCCGCGTGAGGTATGGGTCGACGACGGCCGGGGCCTGCGCCGGACCCAGGTCGCCTTCCCGGACGAGGAGGCGGTCCGCAGGCTCGCCCAGCGCCTGGCGTCGGCGGCGGGGCGCCGCCTCGACGACGCCTGCCCCTACGTCGACGCCAGGCTCGCCGGCGGGGTCCGGCTCCACGCCGTGCTGCCCCCGGTGGCGCCCGGAGGCACCTGTCTGTCCCTGCGGCTCCCGCCGCGGCGCACGTTCACCCTTCCCGACCTGGTGGAGGCGGGGACGATCGGGCCGGACACCGTCCCGGTGCTCACCGCGATGGTGGAGTCGCGGCTCGCGTTCCTGATCTCGGGGGGCACCGGCACGGGGAAGACGACGCTGCTGTCCGCGCTGCTCTCCCTGGCCGACGGCGCAGAGCGCCTCCTCCTGGTCGAGGACTCCGCCGAGCTGCGACCCGTGCACCCGCACGTCGTGCGGCTGGAGTCCCGACCGGCCAACCTCGAGGGCGTCGGGGGCGTCGGTCTGCGCGACCTGGTCCGCCAGGCCCTGCGCATGCGCCCGGACCGTCTCGTCGTCGGCGAGGTCCGCGGAGCGGAGGTCGTCGACCTCCTGGCGGCGCTGAACACCGGGCACGAGGGAGGCTGCGGCACGCTGCACGCCAACACCGCGGCCGACGTACCCTCCCGGCTGGAGGCCCTGGCCTGCGCCGCGGGTCTCAGCAGGGAGGCGGTGCACAGCCAGATCGCCGCGGCGCTCGACGCGGTCGTCCACCTCACCCGCGACCACGCCGACGGCCGCCGACGGGTGGCGGAGATCTGCATGATGACCCGCCACCCGTCCGGCCTGGTCCGTGCCGAGCCGGCTCTGACCTTCACAACGGGCGGTCGGGCGGTCCCCGGCCCCGGCCTGCCCGCGCTCGCCGCCCGGGCGCCCGGCGTCCCGGTCCGGCCGTGACCGCGGCGGCCCTGCTCCTCGCCGCGCTGGCGGTCTGGTCGTGGACCGGGCCCGACCCGGCGGCCGCACGGCTGCGGAGACTGCGCCGGCCCGCTCCGGACGGATCCCGGCGTTCCCGGTGGCCGCCTGTTCGGCGGTCCTTGCCCGCCCGGCGGGCGGCGGCCTGGCGGGAGGCGTCCCTGGAGCTCTGCCAGGGGCTGGCCGCCGAGCTGGCCGCGGGACGGACCGCGAACGAGGCGCTGGCCCGGGTGGTCCCCGCCGTGGCGTTCCCCGACCCGGCGGCGGGGCGCGCCCTGGCCGCGGCGGCACGGGACGGCGGAGACGTTCCGGCGGCGCTGCTGGCCGTCGCACCCGATCGGGGAGGCGAGGGGCTCCGCAGGCTGGCCGCCTGCTGGCGGGCGGGTGTCACCGTCGGTGGTGGGCTCGTGGTCCTCGTCGACCGGGTGGCCGCCTCGCTGCGGGAGGCCGAAGCGCACCGGCAGGAGGTCGCCGCCCAACTCGCCGGTCCCCGCGCGACCGCCCGGATGCTCGCCGCACTGCCCGTGCTGGGCCTGCTGATGGCGGCGGGACTGGGCATGCGCCCTCTGGACTTCCTGTTCGGCGGTCCGGTGGGTGCGGCCTGCCTGGTGCTCGGTGTCGCGCTCGACTGCTGCGGTCTCTGGTGGACGCACCGGTTGGCCGCCCGTGCGGAACACGGCTGAGGGCCGGGGCGGGGAGCGGCCCGCCCGGGAGCGGCCCGCCCGGGAGCGGCCCGCCCGGGGGCGTCCGGCTGAGGAAGAGCCGGGGACGCCCGACCGAGTGGGCTGGGGACGCCCGGCCGGGGAGGGGATCGAGATGTCCGACCGAGAAGGAGGCGGAGATGCCGCGGACCGTTCTACCGGCGGAGGTGCTGTCGGCCGTGCTCATCGGGGTGGCCGTCTGGTTGTGGACCTCACCCGGCGGCTCCGTCCGGCGGCTCTGCCGGATGCGGCCGCATCCCCCACCTGGGACCTCCACCTGCGGACACGGGCCCCGCCCGACGGAAGGCGGGCCGCGTGCGTGCGGAGGAGCGGCCTGCGGTCGTGCGAGCGGCGCCGCCGGGTCCGGCGGCGGTGGGTCCGGGGTCGGTTCCTCCGGCAGAAGACCGCAGGACCGAGGAGGCATCGCGCTCGCGGCCGTCACGGGGGCGGCGGTCTTCCTCCTGCTCGGAGGTGTGGCGGGGGCCCTCGCAGGAGTGGCCGGTTCCATCGCCGTGCCGCTCCTTCTGCGGAGGCGGGAGCCACCGGGGAGACGCCGGGAACGCGCCCGGATCACGGCGGACCTGCCGCTCGCGGCCGATCTGATGGTGGCCTGCCTGCGTGCGGGACAACCGGTCACCGGTGCCCTCGACGTGACCGTGCAGGCGATCGGCGGGCCGCTCGGCGCCCGGCTCGCCTGGGTGGGCGGGCAGTTGCGGCTGGGGGCCGTGCCGGAGCAGGCCTGGCTCGCCCTGGCGGACGAACGCGCGCTCGCCCCGCTCGCCCGGACCATGAGCCGGGCGGCCCTCAGCGGTGCGCCGGTGGCCGACGTGCTGACCAGGGTGTCCGACGACGCCCGCCATGCGGCGCGGGCCGCGTCGGCCGCCGCCGCGCGGCGGGTCGGGGTTCAGGCCGTCGCCCCTCTGGGCCTGTGCTTCCTGCCCGCCTTCGTCTTCCTGGGAGTCGTTCCCGTGGTCGCCGGGCTCGCCGGAGAGGTCCTCATCCCGTGAGTTATCCACAGGCTTGACGTGCGGGTGGAGTGGTTTTCCACAGAGTGCTGCCCTTGTCCACAGGATCATGTGAATATCCGGGAGCCTGATGACCGGCGCCGGCCACAGGGGCACGGCCCTGATCCTCGGGAGGAAACGATGGCTGCATCGAGCACGGGCGCTCTCCGGCGCGCACGGGTTCTCCGGCGCGTGCTGGCGAGATGGGGGCGGATCCGCCTGCTGGCCGCGGGCGCGGGGCGCGAGCGCGGCATGTCCACCGCCGAGTACGCCGTGGGCACCATCGCCGCCTGCGCGTTCGCCGCGCTGCTCTTCAAGGTCGTGACGAGCCCGGAGGTCCAGGAGATGATCTCATCTCTCATCAACCGGGCCCTGAACGTCGCGGGATGAGCCCGGTGATCCGCCGCTTCCGCAGTCCCCTCCGTGCGCGTCCGGCCGGGGCGGCGGTGGCCGGTTGCCGGGGGTCGGTGACCGCGGAGACCGCCGCGGCGCTGCCGGCCCTGGTGGTGGTGCTGGCGGCGGGGCTGTGGGCGATCGCGGTGGTCGGTGCGCAGCTGGAGTGCACGGACGCCGCCCGCACGGGAGCCCGGGCCGCCTCCCGGGGGGAGCCGCTCGACCGGGTCCGAGGTCGTGTCCTCGCCGCCGCGCCCGCCGGAGCCAGGGCTGAGGTGACCAGGGACTCCGAGCGTGCCCGGGTGGAGGTCTCCGTGGAGGTCAGGCCGGGGTGGAGCCTTCCCCTGCCGGAGGTGACCGTCCGTGCGACCGCGGTCTCCGCGACGGAGCCGGGGGTGGAGCAGGCGGATGTCTCCGGGAGAGGGGCCGCCGTGCGGCCTGATGTCTCAGAAGACCGTCCTGATGCCTCGGGAGAAGGTCACGTGGGGGAGGGTCCGAGCCCAGGCGCCGGAGAAGGCCCGAGCCCCGGCGCCGGAGGCGCTCCATGAGGGGCTTCGCCGCGGGGGCGGCGGATCGGCGGGAGCGTGGCTCGGCGACGATCTGGGTGATCGGGGTCGTGGCCGTGCTCTTCACGGCGGTGGCGGCGGTGGTGTTCGCCGGGACGGTGAGAGTGGCGCGCCATCGCGCGCAGACCGCGGCGGATCTCGGGGCGCTCGCCGCCGCGCGGCTGGTCTTCTCCGACCCCGGCCGGGCATGTGCGCGGGCCGCTCCACTGGTGGCGGAGAACGGAGCCGGACTCGTGGGGTGCTCCGCGAGCGGCGACGGCATCGTCGCGGTCCAGGTGGCCGTGAGGTTCTCGCTGCCCGTCATGCGGAGCGGAGAGGTCCGCGCACGGGCACGGGCCGGCCCGGTGTTCGTCGCCGACTCCACCGGTCGAGCGGCGGGGTGGGCGGAGCCTGCGGTGACGGGCTGGGAAGCCGGGGATCCCGAAGCCAGGTGAGAGGTGGGAGGGCGACGGAAGGGCGCGGAGGCGGCGAGGATGCGGCAGGGAGGAGACGCGGGAAAGAGGCCGTCGAGGACGAGGGCCGGGACACCGGGGCATGGAAGATCCGAAGACCCGGAAGGCGTGGAGGAGTCCGAGGACGAGGTCGCGATCCAATCACAACTTCTTGGACGGCGTGTCCAAAAATGAAAAAGCTCACGTAACGTTCCACTTACCTCCCGTCCACGCCGCCTCGTGCGCACGCCCGGCGGGGCGGACGCGGGCGCGGCTCTCGACGAAGGGAAGCGTCGTGACGACGGTTCGCAGGCTGGTCGCCGTGGCGGTGGTCGCTCCGATCGTGTCCGTGTCCGCGCTGTTCGCCGGGGCGGGTCCCGCCCACGCGCGGGCGAGCCTGGACATGCCGTCGCGGGTCATCTCTGAGCGGAAAGTGACGATCTCGGGTCGGGTCGATCTCGTGTTCGACGCCGTCCTCTACGTCAACGGCAGGCAGGTGGCCAAGGGGGATCGGCGTGTCTCCTACACCTGGGATCCGCGGAGGCACGCGAACGGCCGTCACACGATCAGGCTCGTCGAACGGGGCAAGCTGCTGGGCGGAAAGTGGGACGAGGCGTCGAGGACCTTGGTCCAGATCGCTCCCCCGGCCGTTCCGGGAGGGGTGGGAGTCCGGCTGCGGGGTGGGCGGGCCGTGCTGACCTGGAACAGGGGGGCGGAGCCCGACCTGCGGAGTTACGAGATCTTCACGGACCGGACCGGCAGAGTCGGCGCCGTGCGGGTGAGCGGTGCGTGCGGCGGTGGTTCGTGCAGGGCGACCCTGGCCGTTCCCGCCAAGGCCGCGGGCCGGCGGATCGGGTTCACGGTCCGGGCGCTGCGGAGCGACGGCAGGGGCGGCATCCTGGCCTCGGGCCGGTCGGCCGCCGTGGGGGTGAGCCTTCCCGCCGCCCCCGAGGCGGCGCGGCCCGCGCTCTCCGGCCGGGACGGTGCGGACCGGCGTGGCGCCGGAGCCCCGCAGGAGGACACCGGAACCCGGCAGGAGGAGCGCGGAGAGAAGGACGACCGGCGGGCGGGTGTCGAGGATCTGCCGCGGCTGCCGCAGAAGAGGCCCGCGACGGGCCCGGCCGGACGGCAGGAGGCGGTGTCCCGTTCCGGAGGGAAAGAGGAGGGCGGCGGGTCCTCCGCACCGGGCGGCGGCGACGGCACGGCCACGACCGGTCCGGACTCCGGCACCCGCGCCGGTGTCGGCACCCGCGCCGGTGCCGCGGATGGCGGCACGGGGCCGGGCGGCGAGCCCGGCACGGCGGGGAGCGGCCCGGACTCCGGCGCCGCGGCCGAGACGATCGCGGACGTCCCCGCACGTCCGTCCGAGTCGGAGCCGGGCGGGATGAGCGGGTACGGCTTCCTCATCGCAGGGGGCCTCATCCTGCTGCTCCTCGGAGCCCACGGTGGTGCGTGGTTCCGCCGCAGGATGTGGGCGACCAGGGCGGGTGGGCAGGGCTCCACCGAGGCCATCGGGTCCGGCGCCGGAGCCGCCGCTCCCGGGGCGGGTGGGTCCGGGACCGGGGTGCGGGCAGCGGGGACCGGCGGACGCGGCACGGCCGGGGCGGGTGGGTCCGGGACCGGGATGCGGGCAGCGGGGACCGGCGGGCCGGGCGCCACCGGGGTGAAGGGACTGCGGACCGTCGGGATCGGCGGACCCGGCCTGGCTGGGCCCGGTCCGGGCGGACCCGGTCCGGATCGATCTGGAGGCGCAGGACCCGGTCCGGATCGGCCTGGAGGCGCAGGGCCAGAGGGCACCGGATCCATGGGAGCCGGTCCGCCCGCAGCCGGATCACGCGCCGCCTCATTCCTCCGCACGGGCCTTCGCACGGGTTCCCGCACCGGGGAGGCCGGGGAGCGGAGTCCCGCCCCCGGAGCGGCGGAGGCGGCATCCCGCCGTCCGGCGGTCATCCTCGCGGTGGCCACGGCCCCCCACCCCCGGCGGCCCGCCGCGGGGCCCGGGGACGCGCACTCTCCGGATCCCCCGTCCGTCCCCGGTCCCGCGGGCGCACCGGTCCCGGCTGTGCCGGACGGAACGGCACACCCGGCCGGGCACATCGGGACGGTCGGATGCGTCGGGGCAGGCGGGCCGGGCGGGTTCCGCGACGGGCGTGCAGGCCCTGACGATCGGTACGCACACGGTGCGGGCGGGCATGCGGGCTGTTCCGGTGAGTGCGAGGGCTCGTACGAGGATCACGGGACATGGCCCGGGGGGCACGCGGGCGCCGATGTGCCTTCCACCCGCCTCGGATCGCCCTACTCCCCGCTGCCCACGGCCGCACCGATTCCCGAGATCGGTGCCGTCACCCCGGTGGCGGTCCGGATCGGTGACCAGTGGGACGGCTACCTCCCGCCGGTGCCCCGGTCGATGGAGGACAGCGGGTTCTGGAAGCGACCTCAGCCCGGTGCGCTGGATTTCTGGGCGGAGGACGGGGCGGAGGACGAGCAGGACGACGACACGGCCCATCCCGGACACCGCCGTTCCGGTGGCCGGGCCCGCTGAGGGCCCGGGTCCCCGGGACGGCCGCCTCTCGTAGGCGCGCCACCGCCAGGCGGCTCCCGGAGCCGCCGTCCGGCGGGGCGGACGGCCGTCCCGCCGTCCCGCCGTCCCGCCGTCCCGCCGTCCCGCCGTCCCGCCGTCCGTCCGGACGTCCCGGGGGCCGCCCGGCCGTCCGCGGGTCCGTCACCCCGCTGCCCTGCCCGGTCGCGGAGCCCCGCCATCCCGTCCACCCACGGGGCCACCGGTCTCCCGGCTGGATGTCACCCGCCGGGAGGGGCGTCGAGCGAGAGCAGGACGGCCAGCAGCCGCAGGGCGCCGGCCTTGTCCAGGGGCTCGTTGCCGTTGCCGCACTTGGGCGACTGGATGCACGAGGGGCAGCCGCGCTCGCACTCGCACGAGGCGATGGCCTCCCGGGTCGCGGTGAGCCAGTCGAGGGCGCGGGAGAAGCCGCGCTCGGCGAAACCCGCCCCGCCCTCGTGCCCGTCGTAGACGAAGACGGTGAGCATGCCGGTGTCGGCGTGCAGCTCCGTCGAGACGCCGCCGATGTCCCAGCGGTCGCAGGTCGCGAAGAGCGGGAGCATGCCGATGGCGGCGTGCTCTGCGGCGTGCGCGGCTCCCCCCAGGTCGATCCCGGCCTCGGCCAGAGGCGCGACGGCGCCGGCGGGCAGCGTCCACCAGACCGCGCGGGTGCGCAGGGTCCGCGGGGGCAGGTCGAGGTCCTCGTCGCCCAGGAGCTCGCCGCTCTGCAGCCGGCGCTTCAGATAGGACACGACCTGGCGGGTGACCTCCACCGAGCCGAAGTGGAGCTCGCCCGGGCCGAGCGGGTGTGAGCGGAGCGAGTCGAGGACCGAGATCTCGGTGACGTCCCTGGCGAAGGTCGTGTAGTCGGGGGTCCCCGCCTCGACGAGCGCGACCCCCGCCTCCAGGTCGAGCTCGGAGACGAGGAACGTCTCGCCCTGGTGGACGTAGACGGCGCCGGCGTGCACGGTCGAGTGGGCCGACGGCTCGTCCACGGTGCCCAGCAGGCGCCCGGTGGACAGCTCGACGACCTGCACCGGCGCGCCCCCGGAGCCCCGGATGTCGGCGAGGTCGGTGGCCCGCTCCCGCCTGGTCCAGAACCACCCGGTGGACCGGCGCCGGAGCATGCCGTCGTGGACCAGGTCGGCGAGCACGTCCTTCGCGGTGGGGCCGAAGATCTCCAGATCGTCCTCGGTGAGGGGGATCTCGGCGGCGGCGGCGCACAGGTGCGGGCCCAGGATGTAGGGGTTGCCGGGGTCGAGCACGATCGCCTCCACCGGCCGGCCGAACAGGGCCTCGGGGTGGTGGACCAGATAGGTGTCGAGCGGGTCGTCCCTGGCGACCAGCACCGCCAGTGCGTCCTGACCGGCCCGGCCGGCCCGCCCGGCCTGCTGCCAGAGCGAGGCCCGGGTACCCGGCCAGCCCGCGATGAGGACCGCGTCCAGCCCCGACACGTCGACGCCCAGCTCCAGGGCGTTGGTCGTGGCCAGCCCGAGGACCTCCCCCGCGCGCAGGGCCCGTTCCAGCTCCCGGCGCTCCTCGGCGAGGTAGCCGGCGCGGTAGGCCGCCACCCTGTCCGGCAGGTCCGCGGGGGCCCGCCCGGGTGCGGCGTCGGCGGCGAGGTCCGCGAGGCGGGCCCGGGCGGACAGCGCCACGGACTCGGCGGCGCGGCGGGAGCGGACGAAGGCGAGGGTGCGGGTCCCGGCCAGGACGAGGTCGGCGAGCAGGTCGGCGGTCTCGGCGGTGGCCGGGCGTCTGACCGGCGCGCCGCCCTCGCCGCGCAGATCGGTCAGGGGCGGCTCCCACAGGGCGAAGGTGGTCGCCCCCCGGGGAGAGGCGTCCGTGGTCACCTCGGCCGTCTGGAGGCCCGTCAGGCGCATCGCGAAGGACCGGGGGTCGCTGGCCGTGGCCGAGGCGAGGACGAAGACCGGGTCCGCGCCGTACCGGGCGCAGACCCGGCGCAGGCGGCGCAGGATCTGCGCCACGTGGGAGCCGAACACGCCCCGGTAGCCGTGGCACTCGTCGACCACGACCGTCCGCAGCCGCCGCCAGAAGCCGGACCAGCGGGCGTGGCCGGGTAGCAGGGTGCGGTGGAGCATGTCGGGGTTGGTGAGCACGTAGTTGGCGTGCTGCCGGATCCAGGTGCGCTCCTCGTAGGGGGTGTCGCCGTCGAAGGCCGCGGCGCGCAGCCCCGGCACGTCGAGCGCCCGCAGGGCGCGGAGCTGGTCGGCCGCCAGGGCCTTGGTGGGCGTGAGGTAGAGGGCGGTGCCGCCGTCGAGGACGGAGGTGAGCGCGGGGACCTGGTAGGCGAGGGACTTGCCGGAGGCGGTCCCTGTGGCGATGATCACGTTTCGGCCGCCGCGGGCCAGCTCGGCCACCTCCGCCTGGTGCGGCCAAAGGCCGAAAATACCCTGGTTCGCCCAGCGCGTAACCAGCACCTCGCTGACCCATTCCGGCCACCCGACGTCACCGGCCTGACGTGCGGGAACGTGTTCCACGTGCGTCACGCGCGCCCGACGTGCGGGAACGCCGAGCAGACGGGACAGGATGGGCTCCGCTCGCGACGGTGAGGAAGAGGGCATGCTCACGGGTTTTCAGTCTCGCATCTGTGGGCAGAGTCGCCGGGAATCGTGATTTCGTATAGACACTGAGCGTACGCATGGTTGAATGCCGCGCGTCGGGGCTTGTCGTCTAGGGACCTCCAGGTCCCAGAAGTCACGCCTGAATCGGTATTTTCGCAGGCAAGGCGCTGGAGGATCTGTGGATCTGAAGTTGGACCACCATTCCGAGGACCGTCTCACCATCGTCGAGGTCGAGGGTGAGATCGATGTCTACACCGCGCCCAGGTTGCGTGAGCTCCTGATCGACCTGGTGAACAAGGGCAACTTCCACCTGCTCGTGAACATGGAGAAGGTCGACTTCCTCGACTCCACGGGTCTCGGCGTGCTGGTCGGCGGGCTCAAGCGCGTGCGGGCGCACGACGGTTCCCTGGAGCTCGTCTGCACCCAGGAGCGCATTCTCAAGATCTTCCGCATCACGGGCCTGACCAAGGTCTTCGGCATCTACTCTTCGGTCGACGAGGCCAAGGAAGCCCACGGCCGAGACAAGTAGTCATGGCTACCGTCGAGCTGACGTTCAGCGCCCTTCCCGCGCACGTGCGTACGGCGCGCCTGGTCGCCACGGCGATCGCCCGCCGTACCGGCGTGGAGGAGTCCCTGCTGGACGAGGTACGGCTCGCCGTCGGTGAGGCGTGCTCCCGGGCCGTCGAGGCGCACCGCGTCCACTGCCCGGGGGAGCCGATCCGCCTCGAGCTGTGTGACGACTCGGGACGCTTCGAGGTGATCGTCACCGATTCGGCTCCGAGCGACGAGTTGGAGCAGGAGCGCGGCTCGCTCTCCTTCGACGACCTTCTCGGGAAGGTCCCCGACACCCTGATGTCCGGGTTCGGCATCGCGGTCATCGCAGGGCTGGCCGACGACGTCGAGGTCTACCCCAGCCAGAAGGGCATGCGCATCCGCATGAGCTGGCCGGCCATGCCCAACGGCATGTCCCCGGCCTGACCCGGACCGGCCCCACGTTCCCCGAGGCCCGGGCGCGTCCGTGCGACGCGCCCGGGCCCCCGCATGTCCGGCCGATTTCCGGATCCGCTCAATCGTGGGAAAAAGCAATCCGAAATGGGCGGGAAATACCGGTGTGCACGGCGCGTCACCTGGGCTGACGGGGGCGTAAGCAGGCCGGTTGGCGGGCACTATCGGACACGTCGTCGATTGACGGTGCGCAGAGACTTCATATCCGCGTCCTGGCTGCGTAGACTCCCCGCACCGGCCAAGGTTTGTCCTTCGGACGGGACCGATGTCGGGTTCCGTCCGGAAGAAGGTCTGTGGACGCAACCGGAAGCGGCACTGCCAATCACCCGGATGTGCGCCGCCAGCCCGCCGATCACCGTCGCAGCGCACTCCGGGCAGGACGTGTTCCCGTCTTGCCGAGGAGAGTCGGATGTCAGTCCATCTCGCCGCTGCCGATGAGGCGGCGGTATCCCTGAGCGGTTCCCACCTCACCATCGTGGTCGTGGTCGCCGCCGTAGCCCTGCTCGCGCTCGCCGTCGCCGGCGGCCTCGTGCGGGAGGTGCTCGCCGCCGACCAGGGCACCGAGCGCATGCGCAACATCTCGCGGGCCGTGCAGGAAGGAGCCGCCGCCTATCTCACGCGGCAGTTCCGCACGCTCGCCGTCTTCGTCATCGTCATCCCGTTCCTTCTCTACCTGCTCCCCGCGTCGTCGACCGGCGTGGCGATCGGACGCTCGGTCTTCTTCGTGGTCGGCGCGCTGTTCTCCGCGCTGACCGGCTTCATGGGCATGTGGCTGGCGGTGCGCGGGAACGTCCGCGTCGCCGCCGCCGCCCGCGCGTCGGGTGAGCGGGCCGCCATGCGCATCGCCTTCCGCACCGGCGGTGTGGCGGGCATGTTCACCGTCGGCCTGGGCCTGCTCGGCGCGGCCATCGTGGTGTTCGTCTACAAGGGCGACGCCCCCGCCGTGCTGGAGGGCTTCGGCTTCGGCGCCGCGCTGCTCGCGATGTTCATGCGGGTCGGCGGCGGCATCTTCACCAAGGCGGCCGACGTCGGCGCCGACCTGGTCGGCAAGGTCGAGCAGGGCATCCCGGAGGACGACCCGCGCAACGCCGCCACCATCGCCGACAACGTCGGCGACAACGTCGGCGACTGCGCGGGCATGGCCGCCGACCTGTTCGAGTCCTACGCGGTCATGCTGGTCGCCAGCCTGATCCTGGGCAAGGTGGCCTTCGGCACCGAGGGCCTGGTCTTCCCGCTGATCGTGCCGATGATCGGCGTGCTGACCGCGATCATCGGCATCTTCGTCACCTCCCCGCGCAGCGGCGACCGCAACGGGATGGCGGCCATCAACCGCGGCTTCTTCATCTCCGCGGTCATCTCCGCGCTGCTGGTCGCCGGCGCCGCCTTCCTCTACCTGCCGGGCAGCTTCGCCGAGCTGACCGGGGTGAGCCCGCAGATCGCGGCCCTCGACACCGATCCGCGGATCATCGCGATCGGCGCGGTGCTGATCGGCCTGGTCCTGGCCAGCGCCATCCAGCTCCTCACCGGTTACTTCACCGAGACCAACCGGCGGCCGGTGAGGGAGATCGGCGAGAGCTCCGTCACCGGGCCCGCCACGGTCATCCTGTCCGGCATCAGCGTCGGACTGGAGTCGGCGGTCTACTCGGCGCTGCTCATCGGCGGCGCGGTCTACGGCGCGTTCCTGCTCGGCTTCGGAAACGTCACCGTCGCCCTGTTCGCGGTGGCCCTGGCCGGCACCGGCCTGCTGACCACGGTGGGCGTCATCGTCTCCATGGACACCTTCGGGCCGGTCTCCGACAACGCCCAGGGCATCGCCGAGATGTCGGGCGACGTCGAGGGCGAGGGCGCCGCGGTGCTCACCTCGCTGGACGCCGTCGGCAACACCACCAAGGCGATCACCAAGGGCATCGCGATCGCCACCGCGGTGCTCGCCGCGACGGCGCTGTTCGGCGCCTTCCGCACGGCGGTCGAGACCGAGCTGGTCACGGCCTCGCAGGGGGTGAAGGAGGCGCTGGGCACCTTCGCCACCTTCAGTCTCGGCGTCGACTCGCCGAACGTGCTCGTCGGCCTGGTGGTCGGCGCCGCGGTCGTGTTCATGTTCTCCGGTCTGGCGATCATGGCGGTGGGCCGGGCGGCCATGCGGGTCGTCTTCGAGGTGCGCGAGCAGTTCCGCAGCAAGCCGGGCATCATGGACGGCACCGAGACACCCGAGTACGGCCGCGTCGTGGACATCTGCACCCGTGACTCGCTGCGCGAGCTGGCCACGCCCGGCCTGCTGGCGGTGATGACGCCGATCGCGGTGGGCTTCGCCCTCGGGTACGCGCCGCTCGGCGCGTTCCTGGCGGGCGCGATCGCCTGCGGCACGCTGATGGCGGTCTTCCTGGCCAACTCCGGCGGAGCCTGGGACAACGCCAAGAAGCTGGTCGAGGACGGCCACCACGGCGGCAAGGGCTCCGAGGCCCACGCGGCCACGGTCATCGGCGACACGGTCGGCGACCCGTTCAAGGACACCGCGGGCCCGGCGATCAACCCGCTCATCAAGGTGATGAACCTCGTGGCGCTGCTGATCGCCCCGGCCGTCGTGATCTACGCCGACAGCACGGTGCTGCGGGCCGGCATCGCGGCGCTCGCCGTGATCGTGGTGATCGCCGCGGTGGTCGTCTCCAAGCGCCGGTCGGTGGACGACCTGCCGGCCGAGCCGAGCAGCTCGGACCGCGAGGCGGAGCCGGTCGCCGGCTGAGTACGGTGCGCAGGGCCCCGGGGGGATCCTCCGGGGCCCTGCGCACCGCGAGCCGTCCTCCCGAAGGGGTGCGCGCATCGCCGCGCACCCCTTCCGCGTGGACGGACGGGGTGCGGTGGGAAACTGGTCGGTGACTCCGCCGGGAGAGGGTTCTCCCCTCCCGCGGGACGGACGGCGGCCGGGCCACGGCCGCAGGCGACGCGGTGACGAAGGGGAGGGACGGCACGGGCCGGCGCCGGTCGGCGGGAGTGCCGGAGGTCCGATGGAACAAGAGCCTTCCGGGGGCAGGGCGCTCCTGATGATCCTGCTGGTGATGGCCGTGGTGTTCGCGGCGATCGTCGCACTCGCCATGTGGGCGGCGCGGTGACGGCGCGCACGCTGATCGTGCTGCGGCACGCCAAGGCGGCCCACGTCCCCGGGCTCGCCGACGCCGAACGTCCCCTCACGGACCGGGGCGAGCGCGACGCCCGCAGGATCGGCGAGGTCCTCGCCGGCCTGGGACTCCGGCCCGATCTGGTGCTCTGCTCGCCGTCGGTGCGGACCCGGCGGACCGCCGAGCTGGCCGTGCCGGACGGGCCCGTCGAGTACGAGCGGGACGTCTACGAGGCCTACGCCGACGAGCTGCTGGCGCTGCTGCGGCGGACCGGTCCCGAGGTGCGGACGCTGCTGCTGGTCGGGCACAACCCCGGCGTCCACGAGCTGGTCATGGGCCTGACCGCGCGCGACGGTGACCCCGGTTTCCCGCCGGGGGCGTTCGCGGTCATCGAGACCGACGACGAGTGGGCCGAGCTGGAGGCGGGGCGCGCGGTCACCCGGTGGAGCCCGAAGGGGGACTGACCGCACGCGACCCCCGCGGCGGCCCGTCCGCCGGGCGTCGGGTGCCTCGCGGGGCCCGCGCCGGGTGATCCCTCACCGAGCGGGTGACCGCCCGGCGCGCCACCGGCCTGTCCACCGGGCCCGGGCCGGGTGCCGCGGACCCCGCAGGAGTCACCCGCGTCCGATCCCGTCCAGCTCGGCGAGGTCCTCGTCGGACAGCGAGAGCCGGGCGCCGGCGACGTTCTCCCGCAGGTGCGCGACCGAGGAGGTGCCGGGGATCAGCAGGATGTTCGGCGACCGGTGCAGCAGCCAGGCCAGGGCGACCGACATGGGGGTGGCCTCCAGCCGGGCGGCGACCGCGGAGAGCGTGGAGGACTGGAGGGGGCTGAACCCGCCGAGCGGGAAGAACGGCACGTAGGCGATGCCTTCGGCGGCGAGCCGGTCGATCAGCTCGTCGTCGTGGCGGTGGGCGAGGTTGTACATGTTCTGCACGCACACGATCGGCGCGATGCTCCGGGCCTCGGCGATCTGCTCGGCGGTGGCGTTGCTCACCCCGAGGTGACGGATGACGCCCTGCCTCTGGAGTCCGGCGAGCGTCTCGAACGCCTCGGCGATCGAACCCGCCTGAGGGCCGGCGGCGTCGCCGAGCCGGAGGTTCACCAGGTCCAGTGTCTCGAGTCCTAGGGACTCGAGGTTCTCCTCCACCTGCCGGCGCAACTGGTCCGGCCGCCGCGCCGGCGGCCACCCGCCCTGCTCGTCCCGTCGCGCGCCGACCTTCGTCACGATGCGCAGCGTCTCCGGGTAGGGGTGCAGTGCTTCGCGGATCAGCTGGTTGGTGATGCGCGGTCCGTAGGCGTCGCTGGTGTCGATGTGGGTGATCCCGAGGTCGACGGCCTCGCGCAGGACGGCGAGCGCGCCGTCCCGGTCGGCGGGTGGTCCCATGACCCCGGGGCCCGCGAGCTGCATCGCGCCGTAGCCGAAGCGGGTGACGGTCATATCACCCAGGGCCCAGGTGCCGCCGGGGAGGGAAAGGGAGAGTGCGCTCATGCCTCGTGTCTTCCGTGTCGATCTCAGTGATGGTGCCTCATGAGGTCTGACTTCATAATGGTCATGCAACTTTCCAACGGGAAGTAGGCACCTCGAAGTGCCTTGGTGACCCGCGGGTGACGGGAGCGGACGATGAGCACGACCACGGCGGCCGAGAAGAGGGCCCAGGCCAAGAGCGAGTACGACGCGTTCCTGGCCGCCTGCCCGAGCCGGATGCTGCTCGATCGGATCTCCGACAAATGGGTCGCCTTGATCCTGTGCGCACTCGGCGGCGGGGGCTCGCGGATCGAGGCGGGCCGCCCCGCGGGGCGCGCCGGCGATCCGTCCCGGACCGGCGCGGACCGCCCGGGCGAGCCCCGGGCGATGCGCTTCTCGGAGCTGTCCCGGCTGCTCGCGGGCGTCAGCCAGAAGATGCTCACCCAGACGCTGCGTTCCCTGGAGCGCGACGGCCTCGTCACCCGCACCGTGACCCCCACCGTCCCCGTCACGGTCTCCTACGAGCTCACCGAGCTCGGCCTGTCACTGCACCACCTGATGCGCGGGCTCAAGGGCTGGGCCGAGACGCACATGGACGAGGTCCTCACCAACCGTGCGGCACACGACGCCCGCACCGCCTAGGCCGTGTCTGACAATTCCGCGTGGCGGAGCCAGAGCATCAAGAACGCGAT
>NZ_BAAAUT010000085.1:0-21923 GCF_039534085.1 Planomonospora alba | reverse complement strand
GGTCTTCACCCCGTCCCCGGGGGCTCCGGTGACCGGGAGGGGCCCGGCGGACTCCGGGCCTGACCGCGGCCCGGACGCCTCGGGGCCCTCCGGCGCCGCCCGCACCCCCTCCCTCCCGCGCTCCGGCGCGGCCCGGCCCCCGCGCCCGGCGAGCGCCGCGCCCGCCGCGCCCGCCCCCCGGCGCTCCCCCGCCCCGGCTCCGTCCCGGGACCGCGCTCCGGCGGTCCCCCCGGTCCGGAGCCCGCTCCCGGCCTCCCCGCCCGGCTCCGTCCCCGGCTCGCCCTCGGGCGAGGTCTCCGGTCCGTCCACCGGACCGGTCCCGAGCGAGGTGCGGACCCCGTCCGTACCCGCGCACGGTGTCGACGGGCTGGCCGTCACCGGGATCGACGCCTCCGGGGCGACGATCGCCGTCCGCGCCTCGACCACGGCGGACGTGGCACTGACGGTCACCTTCGCCGAGGGCCCGGCCGAGGACCGGTTGCTGGAGGCACCCCCGGTCACCCTGACGCTCACCGGCTCCGGCTCCTACCTGCGGACCGTCACGCACGCCTTCACGGTGCCCGCCTGCGGGCAGACGCTGCTGCGGCGGGTCACCGCCGCGACGTGGCCGCCGGCCGCCGGGGGCGTGCGGAGCCTCACGGTGACGGCCACCGGCGGCCCCTGCCCGGCGCCCGGCACCCCGGAGCCCGGCGGCCCCGCAGGCGGCTCGGCGGACGGTCCCGCAGGCGGCTCGGCGGACGACGCGCCGCAGGACGTGACCGACGACCCGGCGGGCGCCGGCGGACGGCCCTCGGGGGACGACGGCGCCTTGTAAGGAAACCAAGCGTGCGTTAGTTTGGCAGCCGGCGGCCGGGACGCCCGTCCCGGAGGTCCCGCCGCGGCGGGCCGCACCGGCGCACCGGCGCGCGCACGCGGCGACGGGCCGTCCCGTACGGCGCACCGGGCGGCGGGGGCACCGTCGCGCGCAAGGCGGCACGAGTCACCGAAGGAGGCCGCGATGGGTCTGCTGGACGGCAAGGTGGCCCTGATCACCGGCGGCGCCCGGGGCATGGGCGCGGCCCACGTGCGGCTCTTCCTCGCCGAGGGCGCGCGCGTCGTCTTCGGCGACGTGCTCGCCGAGGAGGGCAAGGCCCTCGCCGAGGAGACCGGGGCGGTCTTCGTCCCCCAGGACGTGACGGACCCCGGCGACTGGGAGCGGGCGGTGGGCGCCGCCACCGAGACCTACGGCAGGCTCGACGTCCTGGTCAACAACGCCGGCATCCTGCGCTTCCGCCGGATCGCGGACATGACGCTCCAGGAGTTCGACCGGATCCTCGACGTGAACCTCAGGGGCACCTGGCTCGGCGTCAAGTCGGTGATCGAGCCGATGAAGGCGGCCGGCGGCGGCTCGATCGTGAACATCTCCTCGATCGAGGGCTTCATCGGCGCCGCCGGCATGTCGGCCTACTCCGCCTCGAAGTTCGGGGTGCGGGGGGTCACCAAGGCGGCCGCGCGCGAGCTGGCCGGCTTCGGGATCCGGGTCAACTCGGTGCACCCCGGCGCCATCGCCACCGACATGGTCAGGGATCCGGAGGTCATGGTGGAGGTGGACGGCGAGGCGTTCCTGAAGTCCATGGTGATCCCGCGCTTCGCCAAGCCGGTCGAGGTCTCGAACGTGGTGGCCTTCCTGGCCTCGGACCGGTCGAGCTACTGCACCGGCAGCGAGTTCACCGTGGACGGCGGCCTGCTCACCGGCGCCGGATACTGACCGCGGGCCCGCGCGGCGGCCGAGATCCCGGGGACGGGGGGCGGTGGAGGCCCCGGGGTCTCCGCCGGAAATCACCGCGCGCCGCCCGCGCCGCCCTCCGGCTCCGGCACCGGGCCCTTCCCCGACCACCAGGACGGGGCGATGAACAGGCCCTCCGCCTCGACCAGCACGGTGCCGTCCGGCAGGGCGATGCGCCCCTCGGCCCAGCTCTTGCGTCCCTGCGAGCGCGTGTGCTCCGCGGTGGCGACCAGCGGCTCGCCGTACGGCACGGGCCGGCGGTAGCGCAGGCTCAGGGTGCCGGTCATCCCCGGGAAGCCCGCGGCCGCCACGGCCTGGCCGAGCAGCTGGTCGAGGATCATCGCGCTGACCCCGCCGTGCACCGTGGCGGGCGGCCCCTCGTGGACGGGCCGGAAGCCCAGCTCGGCGCGGACCGTCCGCTCGGGGGTGACCTGGACGACCAGCGGGAGGGCGTGCGGGTTGGCCGCGCCGGTCACCGCGTTGCTCAGGTTGCGGGGGAGGCCGTCGGGGCCGAACTCGAACGACCGGGGGGAGTCCCGCCGTACCGCGCCGAGGCGCTCGGTGAGCGCGGCCAGCTCGGCCGTGACGGCGGTGAGCTCACCCTCCGGGACGTCGGTCAGCACGACGGCGTCGATCAGGTCGCGGACCTGGCGGCTGAGCACGGTCAGCGCGGCGAGCCGGGATTCGGCGTCCTCCGTGGAGGCGAGGTCGAGCGTCATGCCAGCATTTTAGAACGCGTTCTACAGAATCACGTTCTGGGGGCAGGCCGGCCCGGTCGGCCCGAGGGACCCGCGAGGACGGCCGGAGGACGCGGCCTGGACGGCAGGCCCTCCCGATCATCCCTTCTTCGTAGATTTTTCCGCTTTTCCGGTTTACCGCCAGAAATCCTCAGAACGCCGGTGACATCGGGTTTTGCGCTCCGCGAAGCCTGCCGGACGACCCGGTGTCCGCTTGGTATGGTCTTGACCTGTATTTTCCTGCAGGTAACCTCCCTCGTCACGGAAGACCACTGACCAATGGCGCCGCCACACGCACCCCGCCGGCCTCTCCGGCGGACCCGCGTGACGCGCCATCGTCCGACCCGGCCTTCCGGAAGTCCGGTCGCGGGGCGGCGCGACCATGCCCCGGCGGCTTCCGGAGGGTTCCCCTCACTTCCATATGACGCCTGAGATCGAGAAGTTCATCGAGCTGCTGGAGAGCGAGCTCGGCTACACCGAGAAAAGCAACGGCTACACCAAGTTCGGCGACTGGTACGCCGAGAACGTCGAGGACGACGACGCCTTCACCAACGCCGCCTGGTGCGACATGTACCTGTCGTGGGCGGCGAAGAAGCTCGGCTACGAGGACTGGATCGGCCAGTTCGCCTACACCGTGTACCACGCCCGGTGGTTCGAGGAGCAGGACGCCTGGGGCACCACCCCCGAGCCCGGGGCCATCGTCTTCTTCGACTGGAGCGGCACCGGCAAGATCAGCCACATCGACCACGTCGGGATCGTCACCAAGGTCGAGGGCGGAACGATCCACACGATCGAGGGCAACGTCGACGGCGGCGTCGCCAAGCGCAAGGAGCGCGACACCTCCAAGGTCGTCGGCTACGGCTACCCGGCGAAGGTCAAGGAGAGGCTGGAGAAGGAGGCCGCCGAGAAGAAGGAGGTCCTCGACCCCGGCGCGCAGCCGAGCACCTTCGTGTTCCTGACCCCCGAGTCGAGCCTGCCCTCCGTCATCCCGCCCCCCGCCCCGCTCCCCATCGCGATCGGGCCGGACCCCGCCCCGGCCGGGAAGACCGGGAAGTCCTCGGGGTCCTCGGCGTCCTCGGCGTCCGGCAAGCACGCCAAGCCCGCCAAGGAGGGCGCGGCGAAGACCCCGGCCCGGGAGACCGCCTCCTCCGCCGCCCCCGCCGCGAGCCCCACGGCGGCCGCCTCCGCCCCCTCCCAGGCGGCCGCCGGCCGCAGCACCCCGGGCAAGCACGCCAAGCCCGCCGCCGCCGACACCCAGGCGATCGCCACGGCCCCGGCCGCCGCGAGCGGCGGTCTCACCCCCGCCCTCCCCGACCTGTCCAGCCCCAACGTGCTCGCCCCGGTCCTGCTGGCCGCCGCCGCGATCATCGCGCACGCCAAGGTCAAGCAGGCCGGGCTGCGCCTGGCGTTCGCGAGCGGGAGCGCCGAGCGCCCGTCCCGCCGCGCCGGGGGCTCCCACCGCGCCGGAGGCCGAGGCCGTACGGCCGGCCGCCGGCGGCTCGACCGCGGCGCCCCCCTCACCCGGAGGTCCTTCGCGGTCCAGGAGTTCTCCCCCGCCCCGCGGACGCCCGCCGACGCGCGGCCGCCCGCCGACGCGCGGCCGCCCGCGGTCCGGGACCTGCCCTCCCCGACCGGCAGCCCGGCGGCCGCGCTCCCCGTCCTCGGGCCCGGGACGCGCGGCGGGGAGAGCGCGCCCGCCGAGCGGCCCCGCCTCCCCTACCAGGGCAGGCGCCGCCGCCGGGAGCGTCCGGTCGTGGAGTCCACGACGTTCGTGCAGGACGCGCCGCTGCGGGGCCGCCGCCACCGCCGCCCCGACTCCTCCACGTCCTCGGCGGCCGTCATCTCCCCGGCCGCCCCGGCCGCCTCGGTCTCCTCGACGTTCGTGCAGGACGCGCCGCTGCGGGGCCGCCGCCACCGCCGCGCGGAGACGGCCGTCAGCACGACCGTCCCGCTCACCGCCCCGCCCGGCGGCGCCGGCGACGTCCTGGCGCCCGGCGGCGTCCTGGCGTCCGGCGGCGAGGACCGCGCCCCGCGCGAGTACCGGGGCCGCCGCCGCAGGGAGGCCCCGGAGACCAGGGAGACCGTGGCGGTCTGACCCGCCGCCCCGCCCGGGGCAGCGGGCGCGGGCCCATCGGGCGGGCGGCCCCCCGCCCGGGCCCGGCCGGACGCCCAGGTGCCTCCTGACGCCCGGGTCCGGCCGGACGCTCAGGCCCGGCCCGCCCCGACGAGCTCCCGCTCCGGCCGCTCGTCGCGGGGCTCCTCCTCGTGGCCCTCGATGGACAGATCCGGCAGGATCCGGTCCAGCCATCTCGGGCACCACCAGTTGTAGCGGCCGAGCAGCACCATGGTGGCCGGGACCAGGAAGCCCCGGATGATCGTGGCGTCCACCGCGATCGCCGCCGCCAGCCCGACACCGAAGATCTTGACCATGGGGTCGGGGTAGGCGATGAAGGCGACGAACACCGCGACCATGATCAGCGCGGCGGATGTGATCACCCGGCCGGTCGAGCCCAGCCCCTCGGCCACCGCCCTGCGGTTGTCGCCGTGCCTCAGGTAGGCCTGCCGCACCGCGGTGAGCAGGAACACCTCGTAGTCCATGGACAGCCCGAAGAGCACCGCGAACAGCATCAGCGGGATGTAGCTGTCGATCGGCACCGAGAAGAACAGCGTGGCCACGTAGGCGTCGTCCGCGCCGACCGGCGGGTCCATGCCGACCAGGCCGCTGCCCAGCCCGAGGGAGAAGACCAGGGCGAGCACGCCGAAGGCGGCGCCGAGCGAGACCAGGTTCATCAGCGCGGCCTTGAGCGCCACCACCGGCGAGCGGAACGCCAGCAGCAGCAGCAGCGCGCTGAGCAGCACCACGACGCCGATGACCACGGGAGTGCGCTCGGTGATCCGCCGGCCGACGTCGGCCATGCCGGCGACCTCGCCGCCCACGTGCACGCTCGCCCCCTCGATCCGGAGCGCGCGCACCGCCTCGACGACCTCGACGGCCCGGGGGTCGCTGGGCGCGAACTCGGTGACGGCCTGGACCATCGCGGCGGTCCCGCCCTCGTTGAGCACCGGCTCGCCGACGTGGGCCACGCCCTCGACGGAGGCGACCCGGTCCTTCAGCGCCTGCAGTACGGCGGGCGCGGGCTCGCGGTCGGCGACCTTCTCCTCCAGGTCGGCGAGCACGACCAGCGGCCCGTTCATGCCGGGCCCGAACCCGGCCTCCTTGAGCTCGTAGGCGCGGCGGGCCTCCGTGCCGCGGTCGCCGTAACCGTCGTCGAGCGTGCCCAGGTTGAGCGCGAGGGCGGGCGCGGTCAGCGCGGCGAGCACCGCGACGCTGAGCGCCAGCACGCCCCACGGGCGCCGGGCGACCCACAGGCCCAGCCCGGTCCAGCCGGAGGAGCCGTCGTCGGAGCGGCGGCGGCCGGCGAGCGGCAGGCGCAGCGCGTCGATCCGGCGGCCGAGCAGGCCGAGCAGGCCGGGGACCAGGGTGATCGAGGTGAGCACCGCGCAGACGACCGAGATGCCGGTGATCCAGCCCAGCGTCTGCAGCATCGGGAAGCCGGCGAGCAGCAGCGCGCTGAGCGCGATGATCACCGTGCCGCCGGCGAACACCACGGCCCCGCCCGAGCCCGCGCCCATCCGGCGGGCCGCCTCGGGCACGGCCAGCCCGTCGTCCAGGAGCCTGCGGTACCTGCTGAGCAGGAAGAGCGCGTAGTCGATGCCGACGCCGAGGCCGATCATCGTCGCCATGATCGAGGCCTGCTTGGGCACGTCCACCACGTGGCCGAGCAGGCTGATCACGCCCAGGCCGGTCGCGATGCTGACCAGCGCGGTGAAGATCGGGACCAGCGCGGCGACCAGCGTGCCGAAGGCGAACAGCAGCACGAGCAGCGCGCAGACGACGCCGATGGCCTCGCTGACGCCGGTCTTGATCTCCTTGTCGGCCGGGGTGCCCGAGTCGGAGGGCACGGCCTCCATGCCGGCCTCGCGGACGGGCTCGGCCGCGGCGGACAGCTCCCGGGTGGTCTCGGCCAGCCGGGAGCCGTCGTGTCCCTGCAGCCTGACCGTGATGATGCCGATCTGCAGGTTGGGCGCCATGCCGCCCATGCGGTAGGGGGTGTCCACCTGCGCGACGTGGGGGACCCCGCGGATGCGGTCCATCGCGCGCTCCACGGCGCGCTTGCGCGCGTCGTCGGTGAGCGGGCCGTCGGGCGAGTGGACCACGATCTGCACGGTGCCGCCCGGCTCGTAGCCGACGCCGAAACCGTCGCGCATCAGGTCGTGGGCATGCTGCGCGTCCGTGCCGGGGATGGCGACGTTGTTGTTGACCGGCCCGGGGAACAGCTGCGATCCCGCGGTCAGCGCCGCCGCCACCAGGATCCAGAGCGCCAGCACGAGCTTGCCGTGCCGCGCACACCATCCACCCAGCCGTCCCAGAAACCCTGACATTCGGGACCACCCTATTGACGTGTTCGAGAGCAACGCGCGGACAGCGCCCGGCACGCCGTACGGCGCCGCCGGGAAAAAGCGTAGGCGGGAACTTCCCGGAAAACCGTACGGCATTCGGAAATGAGACGATCACCACAGTCACCGTGCACCGGCGCCCGAAGCGCGCCCGCCGCGGACCGGGCCGCCGGACGGTCGCGCCCGGCCATCGGACGGTCGCGCCGGGCCGGGCCGTCAGGCGCCCTCCACGCTCCCCGGGCCCGTCGGGTCGGCCGGCGCCGTGGGCTCCGGCGCGGGGGTCGGCTCCTCCCCCGGCCCGGGCCCGGTCTGCACCGCCACCCCGACCGTGATCACGATGGCGACGCCCGGCCGGACGCATCCGCCGGGCCCCGCGCTCTGCGCCAGCACCGTTCCCGAGCGCGCCGCGTCCACCGGCCGCGCCCGCGTCCGCACGGCGAAGCCCGCGCCGGTCAGCGCGGCGCGCGCCTCCGCCTCGCCCATCCCGACGACCGAGGGCACCTCCGCCCCGCGCCGCGAGACCGTCAGCGCCACCGCGGTACCGGACGACACGCGCTCTCCCGCGCCGGGGCTGCTCGCGATCACCTGCCCCGCGGGCCGGTCCGAGCAGCGCGCGGTCACCTCGCCGACGCCCAGCCCCGCCGCCGCGAGCGCGCTCTCGGCGGCCCCGCGGCGCAACCCCGCCAGCTCCGGCACGGGCACACCCGCCGAGACCCGCAGGGCGACCCGGCTCCCCTCGGCCACCGTGGCACCCGCCTCCGGCTCGCTCCCGAGCACCCGGCCGACCGGCTCGCCCGAGTCGACCCGGGTGACGGGCCCGGCGGTCAGCCCGGCCTTCTTGAGCGCCCGCAGCGCCTCGGAACGCTCCAGCCCGGCCAGCGGCGGCACGGTGATCCCGGTGGCCGGCACGGCGACCGGGCTCCCGGCACCGGGGACGGTCCGGGCCGGGACGGTGGCGCGGTTCGGGCGGCGGAGCGGATCGGCCCGCCCCTCGTCCTCCGCCCGCGCGGCGGTCCCCACCGGGGTCCGGGACTCGGCCGGGGCCGGGGGCGCCCCGCCGGGGGCGGGCCCGCCGCCCCCGCTCAGCGCCGGGACCAGCACCCCTACCAGCACGGCGGTGCTGACCAGCAGCGATCCCGACACCGCCACCGACGCCCTGGTCGCCGCCCGTCCCGGGCGGGTCCGCATGGCGGCGGGCTCCTCGCCGTCGCCCTGCGCGGACCCGGCCGGGTCCCTCGGCGCGGGCACCGCGCTCACCGGGACGGGGGCCGCGCCCTCCGGGAAGGGCCGGGAGAGCGAGCGGATGGAGATGACGCCGGTGCCCGCCGGGGCCGGCGCCGGAGGGCCGATCCCGACCCCGACCCCGACCCCGGCGCCGGAGGCCGGAACACCGGAGACGGGGGCGCCGGAGACGGGGGCGCCGGAGATCCCCGCCCCCGGGAGCGGGCCGGTGGACGGCGGCGACCGGAGCGGGCCGGGCCCTCCGGCCCGCTCGACCTCCCCCGCCCCGCCCTCGCCGAGCAGCGTGAGCAGCAGCTCCCGGCTCGTGGGGCGATTGCGCGGATCCTTGTCCAGGCAGCGGGCGACCAGCTCGCGCAGCCACCCGTCGAGGCGGCCCAGCTCCGCCGGCGCGGTGAGGATGCGGTGCAGCACGGCCGCGATCGAGTCCTGCCCGAACGGCGCCTGGCCGTTGGCCGCGAAGCACATGGTGGCGCCCCAGGAGAAGACGTCGGCGGACGGGTCGATCTCGGCCCCCTCCACCTGCTCCGGCGCCATGTAGGCGGGGGTGCCCGCGCCGCGCCCGCTCTGCGTGGCCGCCGCGTCCAGCGCCCGGGCCAGCCCGAAGTCGATGACCCTGGGCCCGTCCGGGCCGAGCAGCACGTTCTGCGGCTTGAAGTCGCGGTGGACGATCCCGGCGCGGTGGATCGCCGCCAGCGCGGTGGCCGTGCCGATGGCCAGCCGCTCCAGCGCGCCGCCGGTCCGGGGGCCGCCGATGGCGACCTCCCGGTGCAGCGACGGGCCGTCGACGAACTCGCTGACGATGTAGGGGCGGTCGCCCTCCAGCCCCGCGTCGATCACCTGCGCGGTGCAGAAGCGGGCGACCTGCTTGGCCAGGTCCACCTCGCGCAGGAACGCCGCCCGGTCCTCGGCGAGCACGCCGTGCAGCAGTTTGACCGCGTACGGCTCGGGAGCGGTCTCGGGATGCATCCCGAGGTACACCACTCCCTGGCCGCCCTCCCCCAGGCGACCGACGATCTCGTACGCGCCCAGCCGTTCGGGATCCCCCGGCTTGAGCGGCTGCGCATACGGCACCCCGCGCCTCCCCTCGCCGCCACCCCTCCACTCAAGAAGAGGCATCCCCCGCAGTCAACGGAAGTCAATCCCATCTGCCCGTGACCGTGACACTCATGTGATGCTCAGGTCAGGCCGTACCGGGCCAGACCGGGTCAGACCGGGCCGGCCCGCGAAGGCTCCCGCCGCCCGTCCCTCCGCCGGAGGCACCGCCGCGGCCGTCGCCCGAGGCCGCCCGGTACGGCAACGGCTACCGGGTGCGCCGCTGTGACGCCTGGTGCCGGCACATCGCCCTCGCCATGCTCGCCCATGCCCACCCGGCCGCCACCGGCGGCGACATCGCTTACACGACGAAGCGTCGTCGTCGTAGTCCTCCTGCGCGCCCGAGAGCGCTTTGACCTGGGCGTGCTCGAGGGCGGACCCCTCGGCGGCCGTGGTGATCATCGACTGTGCGGAGGTCCGGGGCACCGGCCGAGGTCGTCGGCTACATTCTGGCGGGCCGAAGCCACTCAGCGTAGTACGGCCGCCAGCAGGTCGGTCCCCAGCGCCGTCAGATCGGGAAGACTGGCGGTGTAGCGGACGTAGCGACCGTGCCGCCGGGCTGTGAGCAGGCCCGCGCGGCGCAGGACGGCGAGGTGGCGGGAGACCTCCGGGGGTGAGAGTTCCCAGGCGTGGGCCAGCTCACCGGTGGTGTGCGGGCCGCGGGCCAGGGTGCGCAGCAGCCGCAGCCGTACCGGATGCGCGAGTGCCTCCAGCCGTAGCGTGACCGTTTCCAGCGATACCGGCTCCCACGGACCTGCCTCGGCGACGGGGTACTGCACCACCGGCCGCCACCCGGGCGCGTGGACCACCACCAGGTGCGGGCGGCCGAAGACGCTGGGGAGGAAGGTGACCCCGCTGCTGTGGGCGGCGATCGCCTTGTCCTGCAGCTTGTCCACGATGATGCGGTCGCCGTCCGGCGCCAGGGTGATCGCGCCGGAGACCGACGCGAGTGCCGCCCCGATGCCCTGGCGCTTCAGCAGGTCGTTCTTCAGGCGCAGGTCGGCGGCGAGCTGCACGGCGACGCCCGTCCAGGCGGCGTCGAAGAAGGCCTCGGCGCACTGTTCGAGGGTGTGGCGTACCCGCGTCCGCACAGCGGCCGGGTCCGCGAGCAGCCGTTCCGCGAAGGCCTCCTGAAGCGCGCCGCGGGCCTGAGCCAGGTCCAGGGCCCGCTGGCGCGCCGCCGCGTCGGTGAGCGGCGACGGCGCGGCGAAGTGGACCCGGTTGCTGCCACACGTGGTGACGAGCGCGGCGGTCACATAGGTTTCGTCGTCGATCCGGTCTACATCGTCCAGCTCCTCGGCGAGGGTCGGCCGGGGGCGAGCCGGGACCAGGAAGTCGGCCCGTGAGGAACGCCAGAGGAACTCCGCCTCCCTGAGCCGCTCTGCCAGCTCCGGCCGCAGCCCGGCCCAGACGTCCCCGGCCCAGCCGGCGAGCCGCGGGTGGTGCCCGGGTTCGGCCAGCACGTGCAGCATCGCGGTCAGCTCGGCCAGCGGGGACGCGGCGAACCGCAGTCGCCCGGGCGGCAGGCCGCCGATGTCGATCCTCAACGCCATCCCCTCATCATCACTGGCCGGACGGCCGGCGGCCGAACGCACTGTTGACGCCATGGCAACCACCACCGAGATCCGGCCGCGTGCCCTCGTCCGTGCCTCCGGGGGCCCCCGCTATGCCGTCGCCCTGGCTGTGGACGCGCTCGGCACCGGCCTGCTGCGGCCCTTTCTGCTGCTCTACGGGGTGATGGCGCTGAGGCTGTCCGCGCCGGTCACCGGCATCGCCATGACGGTCGGCGTCGTCATGGGTCTGGTGTGCGTGCCCGCGGTGGGCCGATGGCTGGACCGGGGCGCACGCAGCACGGTCGTGGCGGCGTCGATGCTGGTGCGGGTGGCCGGCGTGGCGCTGCTGCTGGCCACCCCGACGGGGAACGTCTGGCTGTTCGCGACGGCGGCGCTCTTCCTGGGCATCGGTAACCATGCCTGGCCGGCCGCCCATGCGGCTCTCGTGGCCACGGTCGCCCATGGCCGCGAGCGTGACGCCGCTCTCGCGGGAGGCCGCGCCCTGCGCAACGCCGGCCTGGGCGCGGGCGCCCTGCTCGCCACCGCGTGCCTGGTGGGCGGCACCACCGCCTTGCAGGCGCTGGCTGCCGTCACCGGGCTCGCCTACCTCGCTGCGGCGGCCTTGGCGTGGTCGGTCCGTGTGCACGCTCATCCGGCCGCTGCCGCGGCCAAGAGCAGGGACGACGAGCCCGCACCCCGGATGCGCGCGCTGCTGGCCGCCAACGTGATCTACGTCTTCTGCCTCAACGTCCCCGAAATCGCGCTCCCCCTGGTCCTGGTGACGCAGATGCACGCCTCTCCGGTGTGGTCGGCGGCCATCTTCGTGGCGAACACGGTGCTGGTGGTCACCCTGCAGGTCCCGGTCACCGTCCTGATGTCCCGCTTCTCCCGGCGGACCGCGCTGGCTCTCTCCGGCGTGGTACTCGCCGCGTCCTACCTCGGCCTCCTCGCGGCCACCTCGCTGGGACACGGCTGGGGCGCCCCGGCCGTCGCCGCGGTGTCCGTGGTCTGCACCATCGGCGAGATCATCTATGCAGGCAGCGCCACCGCGCTCGTCACCGCCCTCACCCCGGCCCATCTCCTGGGACGCGCCCTCGCCCGTTTCCAGCTCTCCACGGGCTTCGGGCTCGCCGTCTCCCCGGCGGTCATCACCGCTCTCGCCTCCCACGGCTCGGCCGCCCTCTGGGGCGGCCTCTCCGCTGCGACGCTGCTGTCCGCCTCCGCCGTCGCCACCGAGAAGGACCAAGGGGCGAGCAGAGCGGGCCTGCCCGCAGGCGGGACGGGCAAGGCCGGTGTCCGGGTACGCCGCGGGGGCTGACGACTCTGCCCGGTCCGGGGCGGGCGCTCCGTGATCTCGGAAGGCGGCTCGCCGCCGTGGCCGGCGTCCTGGCCGTGCCGCATCCCGTACGTGTAGTCACCGCCGTAGACCTCACCGGCGGCGATCCGGCGGGCCGGCACCCGGGCGGACAGGTCGTCCAGGCCCGCCGTCCACGTCTGGAAGTCCTCAGCGGTCACCACATCCGGCATACGGCCAGGCTGGAAGACGACGAAACGCCGTTGTCGTACTAGGAGGCCAGGCCCATCTCCGACAGGGCCAGATCCATGAAGGCGCCGATCGGCTCGTCCACCGCGCCGACCCGGTGCAGGGCGGCCATCCCGAGGTAGACGCTGTAGCCGGCGACGGCGCGGCCCCGGGCGATGTCCGGCGGCTGCCCGGCCTCCTCCAGCGTCGCCCCCATGAACTCCAGTCGCCGCGCGCTCACCCGCCGGGCCGTCTCGGCGGCGAGCGGGTCGTCGGCCGCGCTGACGAGCTGGAAGGCGATCTTCGAGTCCACCGGGTCGCCGAAGGCGGACTCCAGCAGCGTGCGCATGCGCAGCACCGGGTCGGGGATCTCCAGCAGTCCGGCGATGATCTCCTCGGTGCCGGTCTCCCAAAGGGCCAGCGCCGCCTCGACCAGCGCCCGGCGGTTGGCGAAGTGCCAGTAGAAACTGCCCTTGGTGGCGCCGAGCCGTACGGCCACCGGCTCCACCGCCACCGCCGCCAGGCCGCCCTCGGCCAGCGCCTCCAGCGCCGCCCTCGCCCAGTCCTCCGCGTTCAGCCGACCCACCCGCACAGTCTTCCATACGGGGGCGTACAGTCAGACCGTACGCAACCGTATGGAGGAATCCCATGGTGTACAACATGCACGAGCGCCTCATCCCGGCCTCCCCCGAGCGCGTCTGGGACCTGCTCGCGGGACTCGGCGGCGAGGGAGACCGGCTCTGGCCCCAGGAGAAGGGCCGCTTCCGCCTCCCCGAGGGCGTCCGGGTCGGCGCCCTCGTCGAGCACGGCCCGATGCGCTACCGCGTCGGCGCCGTCGAGCCCTGCCGCCGCCTGTGGTTCGACACCCGGGAGATGACCGGCGGGCACGGCTTCACCCTCCACCCCGCCGAGGGCGGCACCCTGGTCCGGCACGAGATCACCGGCCGCACCACGGGCCTGTTCCGGCTCCTGTGGCCGGTGCTCATCCGCCGGCAGCACGACGCGGTGCTGGAACGGCTCCTCGACAACCTCGAGCGCGAGGCCGGTCGCGCCGTCGCGGGGTGACCACCGGGTGACCGGCACCGCGGAGGGCGGGGCACCGCACCGCGAACCGATACCCTGGCGGAGTGCTGGAAGAGATCACGGCGACCCGCTACGTGACGCCGCTGCGCGAGGGCGGGTCGCTGCCGGGCGTCATGGAGGCCGACGACCTCGGCACCTACGCCGTGAAGTTCCGGGGCGCCGGGCAGGGCCGCCGGGTGCTCGTCGCGGAGGTCCTCTGCGCCGAGCTGGCCAGGCGGCTCGGCTTCCGCACCCCCGAGCTGAAGGTGATCGACGTCGACCCGCAGCTGGGCGCCCGCGAGCCCGACGAGGAGATCCAGGACCTGCTCAAGGCCAGCGCCGGGCGCAACCTCGCGGTCGACTTCCTGCCCGGCGCCCTCGGCTTCGAGCCGCTCGCCCACCCCGCCGACCCGGCCTTCGCCTCCCGGCTGCTCTGGTTCGACGCGCTGGTCCACAACGTGGACCGGAGCTGGCGCAACCCCAACCTGCTGCTCTGGCACGGCGACGTCTGGCTGATCGACCACGGCGCGGCCCTGTGGTTCCACCACAACTGGCGCACCGCCGACCCGCGGCGCGGGTTCGACGCCGGCGACCACGTCCTGGCCCCCTTCGCCACCGAGATGGCCGCCGCCGACGCCGAGCTGAGCGCGCGGATCACCCCGGGCCTGCTCGACGAGGTGACCGCCGAGGTGCCCGACGAGTGGCTGGAGGACGAGCCGGGCTTCGACGACGCGCAGGCCGTACGGCGGGCCTACGCCGAGCATCTGCTGGCCCGCGCGCAGGGGCCGCGGAGCTGGCTGCCCGAGCCCGCCCCCGGGGAGGCCGGGCCGCGGACCGAGCGCAGGAGCGGCTCGATCGGCACGTTCTGGAGGGAGCACCGGTGAGGGACGTCTACGAGTACGCCGTCATCCGGGTCGTCCCCCGCGTGGAGCGCGGCGAGCTGATCAACGCGGGCGTGCTGCTCTACTGCCAGCCGCGCGGCTATCTGTGCGCCCGGGTCGAGCTCGACGAGGCCCGGCTGCGCGCCCTCGACCCCCGCGCCGACGTCGGTGCGGTGCGGGAGGCGCTCGACGCCTACCGGCTGTCCTGCACGCCGGAGGCGGGCCCGCTGGCCGCCGAACCGCTCGGCAGCCGGTTCCGCTGGCTGACCGCGCCGCGCAGCACCGTGGTGCAGGCGGGCCCGGTCCACGCGGGCCTCACCTCCGACCCCGAGGCCGAGCTGGAGCGGCTGGTCTCCTGCCTGGTCCGCACCGCGGCGTAGCCGGACCCGGCGGCCGCGGGCTCCCCGGCTCCGGTCCCGGAGAGCCGGCACCGCGCCGCCGCCCCGCGCACCCGCGCGGCCTTCCGGCGGGGGGCGCCCCGAGGATCCGCCCGCGGGGCCCCACAGGACCGCACGAGCCGCCTCACAGGGCCTCACAGGGCCTCACAGGGCCTCACAGGGCCACGGTGACCGCCGTCTCCCCCGGCTCGCCGAGCCGGACCACCGCCGTCCGGCCGGCGACCGCGACCTCGTACTCGCCGAGGAACCCGGTGAAGCGGACCCGGCCGCCGTCGTCGGCGGTCAGCGTCACCGGTTCCAGCCACCACTCGCCCTTGACGAGCGAGCGCAGCGCCTCGTACGCGGGCTTCGGCGTGCCGTCGGCGCGGACGAGGCCCGCGGGCGCGCCGAGCCAGGCGCCGGCGTCCGTGATCCCCCAGTACGTCACCGCCCGCACCGACGGGTGCGACAGCAGCGTCTTGTAGTGGCGGACGATCTCGTCGGCCTGGCGTTCCTCGCCCTCGGGGGTGCTCGGCCACCGCGGGATCCGGTAGTCGTTCAGGTCGACGATCTCGCCGGGCATCAGGTGGCCGGAGACGAGGGTCGTCTCGGTGAAGTGGAGGGGCAGCCCGTAGCGGGAGAAGCGCTCGATGACGCCGAGCGTCTTCTCCTCGCCCCAGTAGCCCTGGTGCATGTGGCTCTGCAGGCCGAGCGCGTCGATCTCGACGCCCGCCTCCAGCACGCCCTCGATCAGGCACTCGTAGGCGGCGGACATGTCGAAGTCGTTGAGCAGCAGCGTGGCGTGCGGGTCGGCCTCGCGGGCCGCGTCGAAGACCATCTTGACCATCGGGATGCGCCCGATCTCCCGGCAGAGCCGGGTGATGCCGTTGTCGTACTTGTCGAAGATCGGCATGATCACGACCTCGTTGATGACGTCCCAGGCGCCGATCAGCCCGGCGAAGTCGGTCATCTCCCGCCGGATCCGGTCCACCTGGGCACGGGCGATCTCGGCGTTCGGCAGGTCGAGCAGCCAGTCGGCGGTCACGGTGTGCCAGGCCAGCGGGTGGCCCTTGACCGCGCAGCCCCGCTCGGCGAACCAGCGCGCGGCCCTGCGCAGCCGCTCGGTGTCCGGCCTGCCGCGGACGGGTTCGAAGTCGCCCCAGTAGAAGGGGAGCGTGGCGGAGTTGAACAGGTCGAGCCAGAGGCCGGCCAGGTGCTCGGCCCGGGCCGCGGGGCCGCCCTCCTGTGCCTGCGGCCCGTCCTCCCGCCCGTCCCCCTGCCCGGCCGGCGGCTCGCCGTTGGCGAGCGGGACGAGGTCGAAGCCGATGCAGCCGAAGAGGAAGTCGTGGTTCAGCTGCCTGACCACCACCTCCCGGCCGGCCGGCGGCGCACCGTCCAGGGTGAGGGTGAGGACGGCGTCCGCGGTGCGGTGCCTCCTGATCAGGGGGTCGGGGGCGGGGACCGCGGGGGCGGGGGACGGCGGCATGGGTGATCCTCCAGCTGTGCTCGGCAGGAATGCTCGGACACCGGATCATCGGGCGTCAAGCCCCCCATGGCGGACCCGCGCGACGGCCGGGCCCCGGAACGCCGCCGGCTCAGAACAGCACCGACATGAAGGTGCCGACCTCCACGAAGCCCGCCTTCCGGTAGGCGGCCCGGGCCGGGGCGTTGTAGTCGTTGACGTACAGCGAGACCACCGGGGCGAAGCAGTCGAGGGCGTGCTTGACCACCGCGGCCATCCCGGCGACCGCGTGGCCCCGGCCACGCAGCTCCGGGTTGACCCAGACCCCCTGGATCTGGCACGCCTGCGGCGTCACCGCCCCGATCTCGGCCTTGAAGACGACCGTGCCGTCGTCGATCCGGGCGTAGGAGCGGCCGATCCGGATCAGCTCGGCCACCCGGGAGCGGTAGAGCGCGCCGCCGTCGCCCACCTCAGGCGAGATGCCCACCTCCTCGGTGAACATCGCCACGCACGCCGGGAGCAGGATGTCGAACTCCTCCGGGCGCACCCGCCGCACCAGGGGGTCGGCCGGGACCGGGGAGGGCGTGCCGGTGGCCATCAGCGGCTGGGCCCAGCGGATCGCGCGGGCGGGCCCCCAGTGCGGCTCCAGCCGCTCCCACAGCGGCTCGACGGCCTCGGCGGGGCCGACGATCGACGAGCAGCGGCGGCCCTGCCGGCGGGCTCGGTCGGCGAAGGCCTGCACGGCCTCGGGACCGGCGTTCACCGGGACCAGGTTGGCCCCGGCGTAGCAGAGGGCGGTCAGGCCGCCGCGCGGCCCGAACCCCCACATCTGGCCGCCGAGCCGGGAGGGGTTGAGCCCGACGGAGCGGACCCGGGAGGCCACGAAGACATTGGCGACGGGATCGGCGTCGAGAAGCGCCAGGACCTCGTCGCGGTCGTCGTCGTCGAGCACGCGCGACACCGTTGTGCGCAGCATCACAGGCCCAGCCTACGCGACCGCCCCGGCTCCGGCGGGACCGGCTCGCAGATCGGTATCTACCTGCCCGGATCCCCCGTCATCAGGATTCGTTCCGCCCGGGCGGAGGGAGCGGGCGGGGCGACCGCCGGGCAGCGCGCGTCGACGGCGCTCCCGCGCCCGGCGCGGCGGGGCAGCGTCCCGTCCCGCAGGTAGGCGGCCAGGTGCGCGTCCACGCAGCGGTTGCCCTCGAAGAGGGCCACGCCGTGGTCGCCGCCGCCCTCGACCACCAGCCGGGAGCGGGTGAAGATCCTGCGCATCTCCAGCGCGCCCGCGTACGGCGTGGCGGCGTCGCGCCGGGCCTGGACGAGCAGCGCGGCCGGGAGCCGGGCGTCCTGCCGGATCCGCACCGGCGCCGCGGGCGCGGTGCGCTGCGGCCAGAACATGCACGGCGCGTTGTACCAGGTGTTCTGCCAGGTGAGGAAGGGCGCGCGGGCGTGGATCGCGGTGGCGTCGGCCTTCCACCGGCTCCAGTCCCGCGGCCAGGGCGCGTCGCCGCACTCCGTCGCGAGGTAGACGGCGTAGCCGTTCTCGGTCTCGGCGTCGTTCTTCGCGTGCTTGCGGTAGGCGCTCACCAGCGGCGCGGTGTCGCCCCTGCGGACGTACGCGGAGAACGCCCGGGCCAGCTCCGGCCAGACCAGGTCGGAGTAGCCGCCGACGGTGTAGATGTCATCGAACTCGCTCGGGCCGACCACGCCGCCCGCCGGGCGGGTGCGCAGCCGCTCCCGGGTGGCGTACCACGCGTAGGAGACGGCTCCGGCCGTCGCGCCCAGCCGGTAGACGTCGTTGTGCCTGGCGGTCCAGGCGAGGAAGTCGCGGTGCCGCCGGTCGAAGGCGGTGTTCTGCTTGAGGTTGGAGTCGTACCAGATGCCGCGCGGGTCGACCACGCTGTCCAGCACGAGCCGCTTGACCCGGTGCGGGAAGAGCGTCGCGTAGACCGCGCCGAGGTAGGTGCCGTAGGAGTAGCCCAGATAGCTGATCCGGGACTCCCCCAGCGCCGCCCTGATCAGGTCCATGTCGCGGGCGGAGTTCTCGGTGGTCAGGTGGGGCAGCAGCCAGCCCCACCGCAGCTCGCACGCCTCGGCGTACTCCCGCGCCCGGCCGAGCAGCACGGACTCCTCCTGCGCGGTCTTCGGCACGTAGTCCGGGCGCGGCGGCGCGTAGTACTTGTCCGGGTCCACGCAGTTCACCGCTGGGCTGCTCCGGCCCACCCCGCGCGGGTCGAAGCCGATCACGTCGAACCGGTCCGCGAGGCCGGCCGGGAGCGCCGTCGCGACGAAGGCGGCCAGGTCCATGCCGGAGGCCCCCGGCCCGCCGGGGTTGACCAGCAGGACGCCCAGGTGGCCCCGGGTGGCCTTCCCCTTGATCCGGTTCAGCGCGATGCCGATCGTCTGGTACGGCATGCGGTGGTCGAGCGGCACCCGGAGCGTGGCGCACTCCGTCTCGGGCGCCGCGCGCCCCGCGCCCGCCTGTCCGCAGGCCTCCCAGGTGAGACCCTGCCTGACGTCCGCCACCGCCCGCGGCGGCGCCCCGACGGCGACGGCGAGCATCCCGACGCCCGCGACAACCCCGACGACCCTCTTCACGTGGGACTCCCTCTCCTCGCTCGGCAGGGAGATCGTCCCCGGAGGGCCGCCCGGTCAGCGGCCACCCGGCGTGATGCTTACCGTCACGTAGTCAAGTGATTGCGGACGGTGACGGGCGGGCGGGATGTGCCCGGGGCCGGGGCGGCCCGGGCTCAGCCCACGACGACCTGGGGGCCGGAGGCGTCGTCGTCGAGGTCGACCTCGACGCCCATCTCCTCGGCCAGGCGCAGGGCCTCCTCGATCAGGGTCTCCACGATCTGCGACTCGGGGACGGTCTTGATGACCTCGCCCTTGACGAAGATCTGGCCCTTGCCGTTGCCGGAGGCCACGCCGAGGTCGGCCTCGCGGGCCTCGCCGGGGCCGTTGACGACGCAGCCCATGACCGCCACGCGGAGCGGGACCTTCATCCCCTCCAGGCCGGCCTGGACCTGCTCGGCCAGGGTGTAGACGTCGACCTGGGCGCGGCCGCAGGACGGGCAGGAGACGATCTCCAGGCCGCGCTCGCGCAGGCCCAGCGACTCGAGGATGCCGATGCCGACCTTGACCTCCTCCACCGGCGGGGCCGACAGCGAGACCCTGATGGTGTCGCCGATGCCCTCGGCCAGCAGCGCGCCGAACGCCACGGCCGACTTGATCGTGCCCTGGAAGGCCGGTCCGGCCTCGGTGACGCCCAGGTGGAGGGGGTAGTCGCACTTGGCCGCGAGCAGCCGGTAGGCCTGGATCATCACGACCGGGTCGTGGTGCTTGACCGAGATCTTGATGTCCCGGAAGCCGTGCTCCTCGAAGAGCGAGCACTCCCACAGCGCCGACTCCACCAGCGCCTCCGGGGTCGCCTTGCCGTACTTCTGCAGCAGGCGCGGGTCGAGCGAGCCGGCGTTGACGCCGATGCGGATCGGCACGCCGTGGTCGGCGGCGGCGCGCGCGATCTCGCCGACCTTGTCGTCGAACTTCTTGATGTTGCCGGGGTTGACCCGGACCGCGGCGCAGCCCGCCTCGATGGCGGCGAAGACGTACTTCGGCTGGAAGTGGATGTCGGCGATCACCGGGATCTGCGACTTCTTCGCGATGATCGGCAGCGCGTCGGCGTCGTCCTGGGACGGCACGGCCACCCGGACGATCTGGCAGCCGGACGCGGTCAGCGCCGCGATCTGCTGGAGCGTGGCGTTGACGTCGGCGGTGACCGTGGTGGTCATCGACTGCACCGAGACCGGCGCGTCACCTCCCACCGGCACCGAGCCGACCATGATCTGGCGGGAGCGGCGGCGCTCGGCGATCGGCTTGGTCCTCACCGCGGGCATACCGAGAGCAACAGAAGTCATTTTTCAACCTTTGAAAGTCGACGACGCGCTCCAGTCTAGGCAGTGCTAGGAGGTGGCGGTGAGCTCGCGTGCCCGCGCCCGCGCCCAGGCGTCGGCCGCGAGCACCTCCTCCACCGAGCCCGCCTCGCCGGGGGTGTGCTCGGCGACCACCGCGGCCACGGTGTCCACGATGCCGAGGAAGGGCAGCCGCCCGCCCAGGAACGCCTCCACGCAGACCTCGTTGGCCGCGTTGTAGACGGCCGGGGCGGTGCCGCCCGCGGAGCCGACGTGCCGGGCGAGCGCGACGGCGGGGAAGGCCTCGTCGTCGAGCGGCTCGAAGGTCCAGGTGTGGGCGCGGGTCCAGTCGACCGGGGAGGCGGCGCCGGGGACCCGGTCGGGCCAGCCGAGGGCCAGCGCGATGGGCAGCCGCATGTCCGGCGGGCTGGCCTGGGCGATCACCGAGCCGTCGGCGAACTCCACCATCGAGTGCACGACCGACTGCGGGTGCACCACCACGTCGATCCGGTCGAAGCCGATGTCGAACAGCAGGTGGGCCTCGATGACCTCCAGCCCCTTGTTGACGAGCGTGGCGGAGTTCACCGTGATGACGGGCCCCATGGACCAGGTCGGGTGGGCCAGCGCCTGCTCGGGGGTCACCTCGCCGAGTTCGGCACGGGACCGGCCGCGGAAGGGCCCCCCGCTCGCGGTGACGACCAGCTTCCGCACGGCGGAGGCGTCGGGGCCGGCGGGACCGGCCGCCCACAGGCACTGGGCGAGCGCGGAGTGCTCGGAGTCGACCGGGAGCAGCTGCCCCGGCTTGGCCAGGCGCTTGACGAGGGGACCGCCGACGATCAGCGACTCCTTGTTGGCCAGGGCGAGCGTGCGGCCCGCCTCCAGCGCGGCCAGCGTCGAGGTCAGCCCGAGCGCGCCGGTGACGCCGTTGAGCACGGTGTCGCACGGCCAGGCGGCGGCCTCGGCGACCCCCTCGGGCCCGGCCAGGACGGCGGCGGTCACGCCGTGGGCGGCCAGGGCCTCCCTCAGCGCGGGCAGCGCCGCGGGGTCGGCCACGGCCACCGCCTCGGGGCGGAACTCGGCCGCCTGGCGGGCCAGCAGGTCGACCCGGCCGCCTCCGGCGGCGAGCGCCGCCACCCGGAAGGCGCCGGGGTTGCGGGCGATGACGTCGAGGGACTGCGTCCCGATGGAGCCGGTCGAGCCGAGCAGGACGACGGAGCGGGTGGTGTCTGGCTGCACCGTCCCATTCTCCCCGGGCGGCGGGCGCGTGCGGACCCGCCGGCGGGCATGCCGTACCGGCATGGCGGCGCGACGTGAGGAACGCATGGTGAGAGAGGTGATCCGTGCCGGAATCCCGCCATATCAATAGCCGCGAATCCTGAGAAACCGGAGATCGAGCGCACTAGCGTCCCGACCCGTCGTTCTCCGGTCCCGGGAGGTACCCCATGCGCCGCACGGCCCGTCTCGTCCCCGCCCTCACCCTCGCCGCGGGAGGCGCCCTGCTCCCCGCGGCCGCGTCCGCCGCCCCCGTCACCACCGCCCCCCTCGCCGCCGGCACGGCCGGTACCGGTGCGGCGGCCCCCGCGCCCGCGCCGGAGCCGGCGGAGAAGGCGGCCGCCGACACCGGGAGCGAGCAGCGCGCCGTCGCGCGCCACTGGACCGAGGCGAGGATGGAGTCGGCCCGGCCGCTCGACGCCCTCGCCCCGCGGAAGAGGAGCGGGGCCCGGCCCGGCGCCGCGCGGCCCGCCGCCCCCGTCACCGTCCCGCCGACCGCCCCGCGCGGCGGCCGGGCGGCTCCCCCGGACGGCGGCCGGGCGGCACCTCCCGCCACCGGCCCGGCCGCCGTGAACCGCGCGGTCCG
>NZ_BAAAUT010000084.1:0-22360 GCF_039534085.1 Planomonospora alba | reverse complement strand
CCGACTTGTCCGGGTGGTTTCGCCGGTCGTCCCGGTGGCGGCGGCCGCCGTCCGGGGACCGCGGCGGGCGCGCCGGGTGGCGGCGGCGGTTTCGCCGGTCGTCCCGGTGGCGGCGGCCGCGGCCGCGGCGGCGGCACGGCGGGTGCCTTCGGCCGTCCGGGCGGACGCCCGGCCCGCGGCCGCAAGTCCAAGCGCCAGAGGCGCCAGGAGTTCGACAACATGCAGGCGCCGGCGATCGGCGGCGTGCAGGCTCCTCGCGGCGGCGGCCAGACCATCCGGCTGTCCCGCGGCGCGTCCCTGGCGGACTTCGCCGACAAGATCGGCGCGAACCCCGCGTCGCTGGTGCAGATCATGCTGCACCTCGGCGAGATGGTGACCGCGACGCAGTCGGTCAACGAGGACACCCTGCAGCTGCTCGCCGCCGAGCTGGACTACAACCTGCTCATCGTCAGCCCGGAGGAGGAGGACCGCGAGCTTCTCGAGTCCTTCGACATCGAGTTCGGCGAGGACGAGGGCGACGAGGCCGACCTGGTCGCGCGCCCGCCGGTGGTGACCGTCATGGGTCACGTCGACCACGGTAAGACCAGGCTGCTCGACGCCATCCGCAAGACCAACGTGGTGGCGCGCGAGGCCGGTGGCATCACCCAGCACATCGGTGCCTACCAGATCGCCACCGAGCACGAGGGCGAGCAGCGGCGGATCACCTTCATCGACACCCCGGGTCACGAGGCGTTCACCGCCATGCGTGCCCGCGGTGCCAAGGTCACCGACATCGCCATCCTGGTGGTGGCGGCCGACGACGGCGTGAAGCCGCAGACCATCGAGGCGCTGAACCACGCCCAGGCGGCCGACGTCCCGGTCGTGGTCGCGGTCAACAAGATCGACAAGGAGGGCGCGGACCCGAACAAGGTGCGGGCCCAGCTCACCGAGTACGGTCTGGTGGCCGAGGAGTACGGCGGCAGCACGCTGTTCGTCGACATCTCCGCCAAGAACGGCATCGGCATCGAGGACCTGCTCGAGGCCGTGCTGCTCACCGCGGACGCCGAGCTCGACCTGCGGGCGAACCCGACGATGGACGCCCAGGGCGTCGCCATCGAGGCCCACCTCGACAAGGGCCGCGGCCCGGTCGCGACCGTGCTGGTCCAGCGCGGCACGCTCCGGGTGGGCGACTCGATCGTCTGCGGCGAGGCCTTCGGCCGCGTCCGGGCGATGCTGGACGACAACGGCGAGTCGATCGACGAGGCCGACCCGTCGCGTCCGGTCCTGGTGCTCGGTCTGACCGCGGTGCCCGGCGCCGGCGACAACTTCATCGTCGTCAGCGACGACCGGATGGCGCGTCAGATCGCCCAGCAGCGGGCGGCGCGCAAGCGCATCGCGGACATGGCCAAGTCCGGCCGGCGCCGCACCCTCGAAGAGCTCTTCAGCGAGATGGAGAAGGGCCAGGTCGACGAGCTCAAGCTCATCATCAAGGGTGACGTCTCCGGTTCGGTCGAGGCCCTGGAGGACGCCCTGCTCAAGATCGACGTCGGCGAGGAGGTGCGCCTGCGGGTGCTCCACCGCGCGGTCGGCGCCATCACCGAGTACGACGTCAACCTGGCGATGGCCGACGACAACGCCGTCATCATCGGCTTCAACGTGCGACCCGAGGTCCGGGCGCGCGACCTGGCCGAGCGCGAGGGCGTCGACATCCGCTACTACTCGGTCATCTACCAGGCGATCGAGGAGATCGAGGCGGCCCTCAAGGGCATGCTCAAGCCCGAGTTCGAAGAGGTCCAGATGGGCACCGCCGAAGTCCGCGAGGTCTTCAAGGTGCCGAAGATCGGCAACATCGCCGGTGCGATCGTCCGCTCCGGGACGATCGTCCGCAACAGCAAGGCCCGCCTCATCCGCGGCGGTGTCGTGATCTCCGACAACCTGACCGTCTCGTCGCTGCGCCGGTTCAAGGACGACGCGACCGAGGTCCGCGAGGGCTTCGAGTGCGGTATCGGCGTCGGATACAACGACATCAAGATCGACGACGTCATCGAGACGTTCGAGATGCGGGAGAAGCCGCGCGTCTGATGCTCCGTCCCCGTCCCGCGCCGGTGCGCCGCACCGGCGCGGGACGGCAGGAGAGACACGCGGAGAACCGGACATGTACGTAGGTGCCCTGACGCTGGACATCCTGCTCGGCGACGTGCGTTCGCTGAAGCAGAAACGCTCCGTGGTGCGTCCCATCATCGCCGAGGTGCAGCGGCGCTTCCCGGCCGTGGCGGTCGCCGAGACCGGCCACCTGGACCTGCACCGCCGTACGGAGATCGGGATCGCGGTCGTCTCCGCCACCGCCGCCAACTGCGGCGCGGTGCTGGACGACTGCGAGCGCCTGGTCGCCGGCCGCCCGGAGATCGAGCTGCTGTCGGCCAGGCAGCGGCTCTACAACGAGGACGAGGACTAGTAGACGCAGACGACCGGTGGCGAAGACCCCCTTCGTGCCCGGTCGTCTTACGTGAGAAGGGGGAGCGATGGTAGACGCCGCACGCGCGCGCAAGATCGCTGACCGTATCCGGCAGGTGGTGGCCGAGATGCTGGAACGCCGGATCAAGGACCCGCGCCTCGGCTTCGTGACCGTGACCGACGCCCGGATCACCGCCGACCTCAGCGACGCCACGGTGTTCTACACCGTCTTCGGCTCCGAGGCCGAGCGGGCCGACTCCGCCGCGGCGCTGGAGAGCGCCAAGGGGCTCATCCGCTCGGAGGTGGGCCGCCAGACCGGCCTGCGCCACACGCCGACGCTGACGTTCGCCCACGACCCGCTCCCGGACAGCGCCCGGCACCTGGACGACCTGTTCGCCGCGGCCAGGGCCCGGGACGAGGAGATCGCCAGGCGGCGGGAGACGGCGGAGTACGCCGGCGACGCCGACCCGTACCGGCGGCCCGAGGAGGACGCCGGTGACGACGAGGACGGCTCCGGGGCCGAAGGGGTCCACGGGGCCGAGGGGTCCGTCGGCGGCACGCCGGGCCGCGCGGGACGCCCGGCGACGTGACGTCCGGCGTGCGCGACGGCCGTCCGGCGGACCCGGTGCCGGAGCACGACTGGGACCGGGCCGCCGAGCTGATCTCGTCCGCCGGCGAGATCGCCCTCGCCTGCCACGTCTCCCCGGACGGGGACGCCCTGGGGTCGATGCTGGCCGCCGGGGCGGCGCTGCGCGCGGCGGGCAAGCGGGTGACGGCCTCCTTCGGCGACCGCCGGTTCGAGGTGCCCCGGCTGCTGCGCTTCCTGCCCGGTCAGGACCTCCTGGTCGGGCCCGGGGACTATCCCGAGGCCCCCGAGCTGATGGTCGCCTTCGACGCCGCCACCGTGGACCGGCTGGGGGTGCTGGCTGCCAGCGCGGGCAGGGCGCGGGAGCTGATCGTGGTGGACCACCACCCGTCCAACCCGCGCTTCGGCACGGTCAACCTGATCGACCCCGCGGCGCCCTCCACCACCGCGCTCGTCGAGCGGCTGCTCGACCGGCTCGGCCTGCCGGTCGACGAGGCCATCGCCACCTGCCTGTACACCGGCCTGGTCACCGACACCGGCTCGTTCAGGCACTCCTCGACCACCCCGGCCGCGCACCGCATGGCCGCACGGCTGGTCGCCACCGGGCTGGACACCGAGGAGATCGCCCGGCGGCTCTGGGACAGCTCCCCCTTCGGCTATCTGAAGGTGCTCAGCGCCGCCCTCGGCCGGGTCACGCTGGAGCCCGAGGTGGGCGGGGGCCTGGTGTGGACGTTCGTCACCCGCGCCGACCGGGCCGCGTACGGCCTGCCGTACGACGAGGTGGAGCCGATCATCGACGTGGTCCGGCGCGCCGGGGAGGCGGAGGTGGCCGTCGTCCTCAAGGAGGACGACGACGGCGCCTGGCAGGTCTCCACCCGCTCCCGGGGCGGCGTGGACGTGGCCGGGGTCTGCGCCGCGCTGGGCGGCGGCGGGCACGCCCGGGCCGCGGGCTTCACCTCCCACCTGCCCGTCGAGGAGACCATGGCGGGTCTCCGCGCGCTGCTGTGAGCGCGCTCTCGTAGAAGGATGTGCTGATGAGTACGGCTCGCGCCAAGCGAACCCCGCCGCCGAGCGGGTTGATCATCGTGGACAAGCCCGCCGGCTGGACCTCGCACGACGTCGTCGGCAAGCTCCGCGGCATCGCGGGCACCCGGCGGGTCGGCCACGCCGGGACCCTGGACCCGATGGCAACCGGCGTGCTGGTGGTCGGCGTGGAGAAGGCGACCCGGCTCCTCGGGCACCTGGCGCTGACCGAGAAGGGCTACGACGGCACGATCCGGCTGGGCCAGTCCACCAACACCGACGACGCCGAGGGCGAGATCATCGCGACGGCGCCGGCCTCCGGGGTCTCCGACGAGGAGATCCGCAAGGGCGCCGCAGCCCTGACCGGCCGCATCATGCAGGTCCCGCCGCAGGTGAGCGCCATCAAGGTGAACGGGGAGCGGGCCTACAAGCGGGCCAGGTTGGGCGAGGAGGTCGAGCTGGCCGCGAGGCCGGTGACGGTCTCGGCCTTCGAGGTCACCGCCGTCCGCAGGGAGGGCGACCTGGTCGACGTCGACGTCTCGGTGTCCTGCTCCAGCGGCACCTACATCCGGGCGCTGGCCCGCGACCTCGGTGCCGCCCTCGGCACCGGCGGCCACCTGACCTACCTGCGCCGCACCCGGGTCGGCCCCTACACGCTGTCGGCGGCGCACACGATCGAGCGGCTCGCCCGGGAGTGCGTGATCCTGCCGATGGCCGACGCCGTCGCCGCGGCCTTCCCCCGCCGCGACGTGACCGCGGAGGAGGCGCGCACGGTGGCGCACGGCGGGCGGCTGCCGTCGGCCGGGCTGGGCGAGGGTCCGATCGGCGTGTTCGGGCCGGACGGCACTCTGCTCGCCCTGGTCGAGGAGCGCGGCAGGACCACCAGGTCCCTGGCCGTCTTCGCGGGCTGACCGGTGCGGGACGGCGGTCCCGCGGGCCGCGCGGCGGGCCCGTAGGACCTCCCCGATGGGGAGGGAGCCCGCGGGACGTGGCACGCTTGAGAGGTCGATCCGTCAAAAGGGAAGAGGCTGCGGTGCGAATCTGGCACGGACTGGACGACGTGCCCGAGGATTGGGGCAGGTCGGTCATCACGATCGGCGTCTTCGACGGGGTGCACGCCGGCCACCGGCGGCTGGTGGCCCGCGCCGTCGCGATGGCCCGGCGGCTCGGGCTCCCCTCGGTGGTGGTGACCTTCGACCCGCACCCGGACGAGGTGGTCCGCCCGGGCACGCACCCGCCGCGGCTGACGACGACGAGGCATCGCGCGGAGCTGCTCGTCGGGCTCGGGGTGGAGGCGGTCTGCGTGCTGCCGTTCACGCTGGAGTTCTCCCGGATGAGCCCGGACGAGTTCGTGCAGACCGTCCTGGTGGACCGGCTGCACGCGGCGGGGGTCGTGGTGGGGGAGAACTTCCGCTTCGGCCACAAGGCCGCCGGCGACGTGGAGACGCTGCGCACCCTCGGGGAGAAGTACGACTTCGAGGCCGAGGGCGTGCCACTGGTCGGCGACGGCGAGACCGTCTCCTCGACCCTGGTCCGCGAGCGGCTCGCCGCGGGCGACATCGAGGCCGTCACGGCTGCGCTGGGCCGCCCGCACCGGGTGGAGGGCGTGGTGGTCCGCGGCTACCAGCGCGGGCGGCAGCTGGGCTTCCCCACCGCCAATGTCGAGCCGCCCGACTTCACGGCGATCCCGCCGGACGGGGTCTACGCCGGCTGGCTGCAGGGCATCGCGGTGGGGAACCTGCCGGCCGCCTACGGCGGCGAGCGCTGGCCCGCGGCGATCTCCGTGGGCACCAACCCGACCTTCGAGGGCGTGGCCCGCACCGTGGAGGCCTACGCGCTCGACCGCGACGACCTGGAGCTGTACGGCGCGCACGTGGCCGTGGAGTTCGGCACGCGGCTCCGCGACAACCTGAGGTTCGACTCGGTGGAGGCGCTGGTCGAGCAGATGCGCGCCGACGTCGACGAGGCCCGCCGCTTCGCCGCCTCCTGACCCGGCCTTCCCGCCGGGCGGACCGGCCTCCCTGGGCCGGGCGGCCGGTGCGCCCGTCCCGCCGCCCGGTACGGCAGGGCCTCCCGCCCTCCCCCGGACGACCGATCCGTCATGTCTGAATTTTTCCGTAAAAGTGGGGCGATCCAGGGCTGCCTTGGAGGCCGCCGCCGCGCTCCGGAGCGATGCTGGAAATTCGGGCGGGGCGCGATCGCCGGACCCGTGGCGGGCCGCGGCGGGCCGGGCGGCCCGCCTGCGGCCGGACGCGGAGGAGACCGGGGAGCGCGGCATGCCCCTCACGGAGACGGGGAGGCGACGGTGGCGGATCGTCCTCACCCTCGTGCTCCTGGTGATCGGCTGCGCCCTCGTCGCTGTGCTGGGGCGCAGTATGGTCGACCTGGACGAGGACCTGAGCCTCGCCGATTTCCTCGGCATACCCGGGGCCGTCCTCGCGGCCGGAACGGCGCTGGCGGGCGTGCTCAGGTGGGTCTTCCGGCGGCCGCCGCCTCCCCCCGCCCCGAGCGGCGCGGACATCGCCGAGGCCAAGGCGGCGCTGGCGGACCTGGTGGACCGGCAGTGGACGGAGGAGGCATGCTTCCGCTCGCTGTGCGATCCGGGGCCGATCCCGGTCGCCTGGCACCTGACCGGCAGGCGCGTGCTGATGGACCACCCGCACATGATCGTGCAGGGGCGGCCGCCGCTCGGTGGCCGCGCCGATGACATCCGCGGGCTGGCCGAGGAGTTCCGGCGGTTGAGGCACCGCCGTCTGGTGATCGCCGGAGGTCCCGGCATGGGCAAGACGACGCTGGCCGTACAGCTCCTGCTGGAGCTGGTCCGCACCCGCGCCGACGACGAGCCGGTGCCGGTGCTGCTCTCGGTCGCGGGCTGGGACACCGGCCGCCACCGGCGGCTGCACGAGTGGCTGGCGGTACGGCTGGCCGCCGACTACCCGGCCCTGCGGGCCGCCGAGTACGGCGGTGACGGCGTCCCCGCGGCGCTGGTCCGGCAGGGGCACGTCCTGCCCGTCCTGGACGGGCTGGACGAGCTGCCCGCGCCGGCCCGGTCCCAGGTGGTCATGGCGCTGAACGGCTCGCTGGCCGAGCGCGACCAGGTGGTCCTCACCAGCCGCACCGCCGAGTACGCCGCCGCCGTGCGGGACGCGGGAGACGTCCTGACGGGCGCGGCCGTCGTCGTCCCCGCGGTGCTCACCCCGGGCGCCGCCGCCGACTACCTGCGGGAGTGCCTGCCGCCCGAGCCCCGGCACGACTGGACGGCGGTGCTGGAGGCCCTGCGGTCGGGCGCGGCCCCGGCCCTCGCCGCGGTGGCCGCAAGCCCGCTGGGGCTCTGGCTGGTCCGGATGGTCTACACCGTTCCCGGCGCCGACCCCGCACCGCTGACCGGCGCGTTCGGGGACGACGCCGGCAGGCTCCGCGCCCACCTGCTCGACCGCCTCGTCGAGACGTTCCTCCGCGCCCGGCCCTCCGCCCCGGACCGGGCCGCTCCCTTCCGTCCCCGCCGGGAATGGAACCCCGGACAGGCCCGCGCGTGGCTGGGCAACCTGGCCGATCTCCTGAACCGCAACGGCACCCGGGACCTGGCCTGGTGGACCATCGCCCGCTACGCCGCCCCTCCCGCCGCGCGCCGCCGGCTCCAGCTGGCGGCCGGGTTCGTGGCGGCGGCGGTGGTCGGACTCGGGTTCCTGCCCGTGCAGCTCTATCCTCCGCAGGGCGTGATCCCGATCATGGCCGGGTTCGCGATCGTGATCGGGATCAGGGCCGGGAGGTGGTTCCGGGAGGCTCCGGGCTTCGCCGACCGGAGGATAGGCCGACTGTTCCGGATCCCCCTCCGCGGTCTCGCGCTCGGGTTCGCGGTCTGGGCGGGGACCGCACTGGTGTGCGGGCTTCTGATCTGGTTCGGTGAGGGCGCCGGGAGCGGGCCCGTCTCCAACCTCCTGATGGTCGCCGCGGTCACCGTTCTGCTGGGGGGCTACCTCGCCGGGGTCGCCGCCGTGCTCATCGCATGGATCAGGCGGGTGGAGCGCCCGACCCCCGTGGTCTCCGTGACCGCTCCTTCCTCGGCGTGGGTGCACGACAGGAACCTCGCGTTCTTCCGCGCGCTCATGGCCGGATCGGTGTGCGGACTCGTGCCAGGGGTCCTGACAGGACTCGCCTCACGGGAGGAACCTCTGGAGACCGTCGTGGGGATGGTGTACGGGCTCTGCATGGGCGGGCTTCCCGGGCTGGTGGCCGGCGTGGCGATCGGGCGCCACCACGCGTGGCTGGCCTGCCGGCTCGTCCTGCTGTGGCTGGCGCCCACCGGCTTCCTGCCCTCCCGGCTGATCCCGTTCCTCGACGACATGCACCGGCTCGGGCTGCTGCGCACCGTCGGGCCGCTCTACCAGTTCCGCCACGCCGAGCTGCAGGACCACCTCGCCGCCCGGGCGTGCCCGCCTCGCGGGGACGCCGGGGCGGGAGCGCCCGCTCCGGCCCGCGGCGGACGGCGGGCGGGAGCCCGGGCGCCCGCCGCGGGATGACCGGGGGCGCATCGGGGCCGGGGCGCGGTGCGTGCGAGAGCGCGGGGGCTGATGGTAGTCTGGCGTGTCAGCTCCGTAACCGGTGGTGTCGTAACCCCCGGGAGGCTGATCCCGCCACGGCGACTGTAGGCACGCACGGTCGTTCGGGCCATCGAGATCGCGCGTGCCCGTAGAGGTCCAAGGAGAGAAGTGTCGCTCGACAGCGCCGCCAAGAAGCAGATCATCAGTGAGTACGCCAAGAGTGAGACCGACACCGGCTCGCCCGAGGTGCAGATCGCGCTGCTGACCAAGCGCATCAGTGAGCTCACCGAGCACATGAAGCGCAACAAGCACGACTTCCACAGCCAGCGCGGCCTGCTGCTGCTGGTCGGCCGTCGTCGCCGTCTGCTCAAGTACCTGCAGAGCAAGGACATCGAGCGTTACCGTGCGCTCATCGAGCGTCTCGGCCTGCGCCGATAGCATTGTGGGGAGCGGCCGCGTGCCGCTCCCCGTCTCGTGGGGCCCGATCCCGGCGCGTCGCGCCGGGACCGCGCCGGTCCCGCGGGCAAACTGAATAGCCGAGAAAACGCCCCGCGTCCGAGAGCAAGCGTCCCCGCGACGCCTGCGGGCCGGTCCTCGGTAGTGGCTCCCGGTCACCGCGGCTCAGGTCGCGCCGGACCGGGCGCTTCGATCGAAGACCGGCGCTGCACCTACGGGGAAGCGGCGAAAAGAGGCCCAGGCGCGACACGCGCGCCTGGGGGACGCGGGCGACCGACACAAGGAGGTCCCCCGTGGAGGGTGTCCACAGCAGCGAAGCCGTCATCGACAACGGCTCTTTCGGCACGCGTACCGTCCGGTTCGAGACCGGACGCCTCGCCCGGCAGGCGGCGGGCTCCGCCGTCGTCTACCTCGACGAGGAGACGATGGTCCTGTCCGCGACCACCGCCTCCAAGTCCCCCAAGGAGAACCTCGACTTCTTCCCCCTCACGGTGGACGTCGAGGAGCGGATGTACGCCGCGGGCCGCATCCCCGGCTCGTTCTTCCGCCGTGAGGGCCGTCCGTCCGAGGACGCCATCCTCACCTGCCGCCTGATCGACCGGCCGCTCCGCCCGTCGTTCGTCAAGGGCCTGCGCAACGAGATCCAGGTCGTCGCGACGGTCATGGCGCTCCACCCCGACCACCTGTACGACGTGGTCGCGATCAACGCCGCCTCCCTGTCCACGCAGCTCGCCGGGCTGCCCTTCTCCGGCCCGATCGGCGGCGTGCGCGTCGCGCTGATCGAGGGCCAGTGGGTGGCCTTCCCGACCCACTCGGAGCTGGAGAACGCCACCTTCGACATGGTGGTCGCCGGCCGCGTCCTGGAGGACGGCGACGTCGCGATCATGATGGTCGAGGCGGAGTCCACCCGCGACACGCTCAAGCTCGTCGCCGAGGGCGCGGTCGCGCCGACCGAGGAGACGGTGGCGCAGGGCCTGGAGGCCGCCAAGCCGTTCATCAAGGTCCTGTGCGACGCGCAGTCCCGGGTGGCCAAGACCGCCGCCAAGGAGACCGCCGAGTACCCCCTGTTCCTCGACTACCAGGACGACGTCCTGCAGGCCGTGACCGGCGCGGTCAAGAGCGAGCTCGCCGCCGCGCTGACCATCGCCGGCAAGCAGGAGCGCGAGAACGAGCTCGACCGGGTCAAGGCCCTGGCCGCCGAGAAGGTCGGCCCGGACTTCGAGGGACGCGAGAAGGAGATCGGCGCCGCGTTCCGGGCGCTGACCAAGAAGCTCATGCGCGAGCGGGTCATCGCCGAGGGCGTGCGCATCGACGGCCGCGGTCCCAAGGACATCCGGCAGCTCAACGCCGAGGTCCACGTCGTCCCCCGGGTGCACGGCTCGGCCCTGTTCGAGCGCGGCGAGACCCAGATCCTGGGCATCACCACGCTGAACATGCTCCGCATGGAGCAGATGATCGACACGCTCAGCCCCGATCGCACCAAGCGATACATGCACAACTACAACTTCCCGCCCTACTCCACCGGTGAGACCGGCCGGGTGGGCTCGCCCAAGCGCCGCGAGATCGGCCACGGCGCGCTCGCCGAGCGGGCGCTCCTGCCGGTCCTGCCGAGCCGCGAGGAGTTCCCCTACGCGATCCGCCAGGTCTCCGAGGCCCTCGGCTCCAACGGATCCACCTCGATGGGCTCGGTCTGCGCGAGCACGATGTCCCTGTTGGACGCCGGAGTGCCGCTGAAGGGCATCGTCGCGGGCATCGCGATGGGCCTGATCAACGAGGGCGACCAGTACGTCACGCTGACCGACATCCTCGGCGCCGAGGACGCCATGGGCGACATGGACTTCAAGGTCGCCGGCACCCGGGAGCTCATCACCGCCCTCCAGCTCGACACCAAGCTCGACGGCATCCCCGCCTCGGTCCTGGTCGCCGCGCTGAAGCAGGCCAAGGCCGCCCGGCTGGCGATCCTCGACGTGATGCAGGAGGCCATCGACTCCCCGGCGGAGATGAACGCGACGGCGCCGCGCATCATCACGATCAAGGTCCCGGTCGACAAGATCGGCGAGGTCATCGGCCCGAAGGGCAAGATGATCAACCAGATCCAGGACGACACCGGCGCCGAGATCACGATCGAGGACGACGGCACCATCTACATCGGCGCCACCGACGGCCCGTCCGCGGAGGCGGCCCGCTCGGCCATCAACGCCATCGCCAACCCGCACATGCCGGAGGTCGGCGAGCGCTACCTGGGCACGGTCGTGAAGATCGCCGCCTTCGGCGCGTTCATCTCCCTCATGCCGGGCAAGGACGGCCTGCTGCACGTCTCCCAGATCCGCAAGCTGCACGGCGGCAAGCGCATCGAGAACGTCGAGGACGTCATGAACGTGGGCGACAAGATCCAGGTGGAGATCGCCGAGATCGACTCCCGCGGCAAGCTCTCCCTCGTCCCCGTCGAGGTGGTCGAGAAGGAGGCCGAGGCCAAGGGACCGGACGGGGCCGAGGCCGGCACGCCGGAGTCCGGTGAGACGGACGCCGCGCCCGCGGAGCAGTCCGCCGCCTCCGGCGAGGAGAAGCCGCGCCGCACCCGCACCCGGACCCGGACCAGCGGCGGCAGGAGCCGCGGGGGAGAAGACCGCAACTCGTGATCACCACCACTCTGCACCCCGGCTCCGGCGGTGCCGGGGTCGTACGGCGCACCGTCCTCCCCGGTGGGCTCCGGGTGGTGACCGAGAGCATGCCGACCGTGCGCAGCGTCGCGGTCGGCATGTGGGTCGGCATCGGCTCGCGTGACGAGGCCCCCGAGCACATGGGGGCCTCCCACTTCCTGGAACACCTGCTGTTCAAGGGCACGCCCACGCGGGACGCGCTGGAGATCTCCGCGGCGATCGAGGGCATCGGCGGTGAGATCAACGCCTTCACCGCCAAGGAGTACACCTGCTACTACGCGCGGGTCCTCGACGAGGATCTGCGGGTGGCGATCGACGTGCTCGCCGACGTCGTGACCTCCTCGCTCATCACCGCCGACGACGTCGAGGCCGAGCGGGGCGTGATCCTGGAGGAGATCGCCATGCACGACGACGACCCGTCGGACGTCGTGCACGAGCAGTTCTCCGCCGAGCTGTACGGCGACACGCCCATCGGGCGGCCGATCCTCGGCACGGTCGAGACGATCAATGCGATCGGCCGGGACCGGATCGAGGAGTACTACCGGACCCGCTACCTGCCGGCGCGCACCGTGGTGGCGGTGGCGGGCAACATCGAGCACGAGCGGGTGGTGGAGCTGGTCGCCGCCGCCTACGAGCGGGCGGGGGCGCTGGGCGGCGACGCCGTGCCGGTCCCGCCGCGGGTCTCGGGCGAGGCGGTCCCGGCCGGCTCCGGCGTGCGGGTGCTGCACCGGCCGACCGAGCAGGCGAACCTGGTGCTCGGCACGACCGCCCTGACCCGCACCGACGAGCGGCGCTTCGCCCTCGGCGTGCTCAACGCGGCACTGGGCGGCGGCATGTCGTCCCGGCTGTTCCAGGAGATCCGGGAGAAGCGCGGCCTGGCCTACTCGGCCTACAGCTACACCTCCCAGTACTCCGACACCGGCCAGTTCGGCGTCTACGTCGGCTGCCTGCCGTCGAAGGCCGACGAGGTGCTGAAGATCTGCCGGGACGAGCTCCTGCGGGTGGTCGCCGACGGCATCTCCGAGGAGGAGATCGTCCGCGGCAAGGGCCAGATGCGCGGCGGCCTCGTGCTCGGTCTGGAGGACACCGGTTCCCGGATGTCCCGGATCGGCAAGGGCGAGCTCGTCTACGACGAGTTCCTCTCCGTGGACGAGGTGCTGGCCAGGATCGAGGCGGTGACCCCGGAGGACGTCTCCGCGGTCGCCCGCGACGTCCTCACCCGCCCGAAGACCCTCGCGGTCATCGGCCCGTACGAGGACAAGGACTTCGGCTGGGCCGTGTCCGCCTGACCGTTCCCGCGGGCCCGCGCGGACGGCCCCGGCACCCGGTGCCGGGGCCGTCCGCCGTTTCCGCCGGGTATAGCCTTGGACCGTGATCAGGGTTGGAGTTCTGGGCGCCCGCGGGCGCGTCGGTGTCGAAGTGTGCAAGGCCGTCGAGGCGGCGGACGACCTGGAGCTGGTCGCGACCGTCGATGCGGGCGACCCGATCGAGGTGCTGGAGGGCGCCGAGGTCGTGGTCGACTTCACCCACCCCGACGTCGTCATGGACAACATGCGCTGGTGCATCGAGCACGGTGTCCATCCGGTGGTGGGCACCACCGGCTTCGACGCCGGCAGGCTCGCCCAGGTGCGCGGCTGGCTGGAGGCGAACCCGGGCGTCAACGCGCTGATCGCCCCGAACTTCGGCATCGCGGCCGTGCTGATGATGCACTTCGCGCAGCAGGCCGCCCGCTACTTCGACTCCGTCGAGATCGTCGAGCTGCACCACCCGAACAAGGCCGACGCGCCGTCGGGCACCGCCCGCCGTACGGCCGAGCTGGTCGCCGAGGCGCGGCGCAAGGCCGGTCTGGCCCCGATGCCCGACGCGACCAGCGCCGAGCTGGACGGGGCACGGGGCGCCGACGTGGACGGGGTCCGCGTGCACGCCGTACGGCTGGCCGGCCTGATCGCCCACCAGGAGGTGCTGCTGGGCGGCGGCGGGGAGACCCTCACCATCCGGCACGACACCATGAACCGGGCGTCGTTCACGCCGGGGGTGCTGCTCGGCGTCCGCCGGGTCCGCGAGCTGCCGGGGCTGACCGTCGGCCTGGAGCACCTGCTCGACCTGTGAGGCGCCGCACGGTTCCGGGAGCGGGAGCGATCGGAACCCTCGCGGCCGACCGCTCGTCCTACGGATATGGTGCGAGCTGATCTCTCCTGTCCGGTCTGCGGCGGTACGGAGTTCGGCCAGGAGGAGACGACGTACGACGGCAGGTTCGAGGGAAGGCGGCTCTTCCTGACGTCACAGGTCATAACCCTGATGATCTGCGTCGGATGTCGTCACATCCTCCATTTCTACGGGAAGCGTGATGACGTCGGCTGAGGTCCGCTGGGCGACGGCGGAGGAGCTGCCGGGGCTGGCGGCGGTGGAGACCGCGGCCGACGGGCTCTTCGCCCAGGTCGGCATCGTCTTCCCGCCGGGCACGACGATGGTCGAGGAGGCGGGCGACCCGTCCCGCGTCCTGGTCGCCGGTGACCCGCCGGTCGCCTTCGCGATGGTCGGGCAGGCCGACGGGAACGTCCACCTCGACCAGCTCGCGGTCCACCCCGATCACGGGCGGCGGGGCATCGGGGGGCGGCTGGTGGAGGCGGTCTGCGCGCACGCGGCGGCGGCGGGTTCACCGGCCGTCACGCTCACCACGTTCCGGGACGTGCCGTGGAACGGGCCGTGGTACGCGCGGCGCGGTTTCGCCGTGTTGGATCCGGCCGAGTGGGGGCCGGAGCTGGCCGCGCTGGTGGAGCACGAGCGGGAGCTGGGCATCGAGCTCGCGCCCCGCGTCGTGATGCGCCGGGTGCTGTGAGGGGCGCGGGGACCGCGCCCCGGCGCGCCGCCGCCCGGGCCCGCAGGGGCCGCCGTGCCGCGTGCTGAACGGCCCCCGGTCCCGGAGTCCGCCGCCCGGGCCCGCAGGGGCCGCCGTGCGGGTGGTCCTGCGGGCCCGGGCCGGATCAGGGCGGGGTCAGGACGGGACGTTCCACTTCTGGTTGGCCCCGCCGGTGCAGGACCAGATCTGCAGCCGGGCGCCGTCGGCGGCGGCGTTGCCCACCACGTCGAGGCACTTGTCCGCGGCCGGGTTCACCAGGTCGCGGCCGCCGGTGTGGGTCCACCGCTGGGCGGCCGTCCCGTTGCAGGTGTACAGCTGCACCCGGGCGCCGTCCGCGGTGGAGCCGCCGCTGACGTCGAGGCACTTGCCCAGGGAGCGGATCGTGCCGTCGGAGGCGCGGGTCCACTGCTGGTTGGGGCCGCCGAAGCAGGTCCACATCTGCACGGGGGTGCCGTCGGCGCTGTTGCCGTCGGTGACGTCCAGGCAGCGGCCGGCCAGGCCGCTGATCGTGCCGGTGGGCCCGTCCGGGGTGCCGCCGCCGGACGGGGTGCCGCTCCAGGTGAAGGTGGCCGAGGTGCGGGCCGGCAGGGTGTAGGTGAACGACTGACCGCCCCAGACCACCTTGATCGACTGGGCGGAGGTGCCGCCGTTGTGGGCGATCAGAGCCTTGGAGCCGTCCGGGTTGCGGTAGGCGACGTTCTTGACGGTGTCGTCGGCGGTGGAGTCGATGCGCTGGGCGCCGGGCTTGACGAACTTGGTCAGGTGCCCGGTGGTGTAGTACTCGATGGTGTAGTCGACCTGGCCGGCGCGGGCGCCGCCCTCCTGCACGGTGATCAGGCCGGTGCAGGTGCCGCAGCCGCCGTTGTGCGGTCCCATGTGCTGGTTGAGGGCCAGGCTCCACTTGACCAGGCTGCTGCTCCAGTTGCGGGCGTAGGCGACGATGTCGTTCATGTCCTCGTTGTGCTGGTTGCCGATCCAGGTGCCGCCCGAGTGCTCGGTGCTGAACTGCCGCACCGACGGGTACCGGTCGTGCACCTGGGTGCCGACCGCGGGGTCGCCGAAGTAGCCGTGCCAGGCGATGCCGCCGAACAGCGGGTCGTCGCGGACCCCGGCGTCGCCGAGGACGGCGGCGCCGAATCCGGCGTAGTCGCCGTAGTTCCAGTCGTGGACGAGGATCTTGGTGTCGATGCCGGCGGCACGGAACGCCGGGTAGACGTGGTTCTTGGTGAACTCGACGAGCCCCGAGGGGTTCCAGCTCATGCCGGGGTAGTTCATCGCCGTCGGGTTGGCGGCCTGGCAGCAGTTCGGCTCGTTCTGGACCGAGAGATAGTCGATCTTCACACCGGCCGCGGCGTAGGACTGGATGTACTTCACCAGGTACTGGGCGTACGTGGGGTAGTACTCCCACTTGAGCCAGCCCATCTGGTCCATCCGGCCGTTGTCCTTCATCCAGCCGGGGGCGCTCCACGGCACGCCCTTGACCCGCAGCTGCGGGTTGAGCCGCTTGGCCTGCTGGGTCAGCAGCCGCACGTCCGTGTCGTAGCCGTTGCGGCCGAAGTCGCTCAGGTCGCAGCAGGTGTCGTCGAGCGAGACGTTGCCCGGGCGGGACAGGTCGGAGGCGCCGATCGGGTTGCGGACGAACGACAGGCCGATGCCCTCGGTCGGGCTGAACAGCCTGCGCATGACCTCGTCGCGGGTGGCGGCGCTGACCGGGCCGCCGCGCAGCAGGTAGGCGGTGGTGTCGGTGATGGACGCGCCGCCGCCCTCGAAGGTCTGGTAGCGGACGCCCTCGTTCACGGTGATCGTACGGGAGGCGGAGCCGCCGCCGGAGGTGAAGGCGATCGGGTTCTGCCGCTGCAGGCCCCGGGTCACCGTACGGCCTGCGGAGTCGGAGGTGGTGGTCAGGTGGACGTCGACGGTCTCACCGGCGGCGGAGGCCGCGGGGGCCGAGGCGACCGTGAGGCCGCCGGTGGCGAGGAGGGCGGCGAGGGCGGCACGGAGCGCGCGCCGGCCGCGAGGGCGGCGTCCCGTCCGCGGTGCGGTCTGGGTGCTGGACACGGTTCTCCTTCGTGGCGGGGGTGCGGGGCCGGGGCGGGTGGCGCCCCACGGGTACGGCGGAGCCACCACGCGCCCGGCCCGATGGGCGTACCAACGGCTAGGTGGAGGAAACTCTCTTTGCTATCTTGTGTCAAGTATTGAAATAAGTGGTTAAGAGAGATTGGAGATCAGCCGTGCAAGGCCCGCCGCGGCCCCGGCATGGCGGCGGCATGGCGCCGGCGCGGCCGGGTCGCGGCCCGCGGGCGCGGTCCAGGGGGCGACCGGTGCCCCTACAGCGCCAGGCCGACGCTGAACAGGGCGCCGAAGACCAGCTGGAAGCGGCCGGTCTGCTGGAGCGTCGCGATCAGTGCCGGACCGGTGGCACCCGCCCGGACCGTCCTCACCGGGGCGAGCGCGAGCGGCGCGGCCAGCACGCCCAGGGCCGCAAGCGGGTGCCAGAGCACCAGGGCCGCCGAGACGAGCAGGGGGAGCACGAGGCAGAGCACGTAGAGCGTGCGGGTGCGGGCGTCACCGAGGACGACCGCCAGCGTGCGCTTCCCCGCCGGGCCGTCGGTCACGATGTCGCGCAGATTGTTGATCACCAGCATGGCGCAGGCCAGCAGCCCGGCCGGGACCGAGGCGGCCACCGCCGGCCAGGGGAGCCGCTCCAGCTGGACGAACGTGGTGCCCGCCACCGCCACCAGCCCGAAGAACACGAAGACCGAGACCTCGCCGAGCGCGCGGTAGCCGTACGGGCGGGAGCCGCCGGTGTAGAACCAGGCCGCCGCGATCGCCGCCGCGCCGACCGCCGGCAGCCACCACGCCCGCGTGATCACGGTCAGCGCCAGCCCGGCCACGGCGGCGGCCAGGAAGCAGCCCAGCGCGGCGGCGAGGACCTGGCGCGGGGAGGCGGCCCGGGAGCCGACCAGGCGCATCGGTCCGACCCGCTCGTCGTCGGTGCCGCGCACCCCGTCGCTGTAGTCGTTGGCGTAGTTCACGCCGACCTGGAGGGCGAGCGCCACGAACAGCGCCAGCAGGGCGCGCCACCACACCGCCCCGTCGTACCCGGCGGCGACGCCGGTGCCGACGGCGACGGGGACGACGGCGGCGGGGAGGGTGCGCGGACGGGCTCCGGCGATCCACTGGCTCGGGGTGGCCATGGGGTGGCGGTTTCCTCTCGGGATGGGGCGCGGCGCCCGCGGGGCGCGGCGGGGGTCCCCGCGGGATCCCCGGCGGGGCCCGCGCGGGTTGCTAGCTGATGTCGGTGGCCATGCGGACCATCCGCACCGGACGGCCCATGTCCAGGACGCGCTCGGCGCCGTCCTCGCCCCAGCCGGCCGACTCCAGGAACCCGAGCAGGGCGTGGTTGTCGGCGAACACCCAGGTCACGACCGTGTGGTAACCGTCCTCGCGCAGGTGGTCGACCGTGGCGTTGAGCAGGCGGCTGCCGTGGCCGCGCCGGACGTGGTCGGGGTCCACCAGGAAGGAGAGCATCTCGGCGGTGGTGTCGGGGTTGAGATCGGGGTCCTCGGCGGGCGCGTGGGAGGCCAGGCCCACCACCCGTTCGGCGCCCTGCGCCGCCGCGAGGGCCTCGATCCCGCCGGGGCCGAGCGCGGGGAACGCGTCGGTGTCGAGGACGACCCGCTCCACCGCGACCAGCACGCGGTGCCGGGGCGTCGGCGGGCTGAGGATCGCCTCGTCCCACTGCCGGCGCCACATCTTCTCGGCGGCCGGGCCGGTCATCTGCTCCAGTGGGCCCTCGGGCAGGAATTCCCGGTAGCCGTATCGCCAGGCGCGGATCTGGGTGCTCGTCACCGCGTCGACATCATCGTGCCGAGCCGCCCGCACGCCTACGTCTGCCATCTCGGCCCGCTCCTTATCTGCCGTACGCCGCTGGGACGCGCTGCCTCGCGGGTCTCATGCCACGCGAGCGGGCGTCGGGCGGGTGGACCCTGGAGACAGGCAGTTACACCGTATCGGGGAATCTGCCTCACAGATGACGTGAACCTGTCCCGCTCTGTCGTCGTGCCCGATATGCCCTGGTCTTGGTGCGGTTTCCGCACACCTTCATCGAGCACCACGACCGGGAGCGGTTCTTGGAGGAGTCGACGAACGCCCACTGGCAGGTGCTCTCCGTGCAGACCTTCAGCCGCGGCCAGAGGCCGGCGACCCGGACCTCCACCACCGCCGCCGCGATCCTCGCCAGCCCGCCCGGGGCGCCGGTCGCGACCGGCTCCAGGACCGGCCCGCCGGCGGTCAGGACGACCGTGACGGGCAGCCGGTCCAGCACGTGGGGGAGCGGGGGCGCGCCGTCCGGTCCGCCCGCGCCCTCGTCCCGCCCGCCGTCCGCTCCGCCGCCGGGGCCCTGGGGGTGGTTGGCGCGCAGCGCGGCGCGGAGCGCCTCGCGGAACGCGACGGCGACGGCCAGCTCCTCGTCGCCGGCCGCGTCGTCCGCCCGGGCCAGGCCGCGTCTGGCGAGCCAGGCGGTGAGCGCCTCGGGTGAGGGGAGCGCGTCGGTGCCGCTCTCGACGTCGTAGCTGTTGACGAAGTCGCACACCAGGGCGGCGGGATCGGTCATGGGGTGGATCACCTCTTCGCCACCACTGTACGGCAGTAGGTGGTTGTGTTCGCCTTCGGCACCTTCATAATATTTTTAATGGTGTTTTGCGGCGGATCCGCGTGGCGGCCCGGCCTGCGGCGGCCGCGGGGAAGCTAGGCGGAGCCCGCCGCCCGCCTCACCGCCAGGGCCAGCCGCCGGACCCCCTCGGCCAGTTCGGGCAGGTCGGCCGCCGCCGTGTGGGTGAGGCGGAGCCGCGGTCCCGGCGGTTCGGCGGGGTAGTAGATGCGCCCCGGACTGACCGCGACCCCCGCCCGCCGGGCCTCCTCCACCACCGCGTCCTCGTCGAGATCCTGCGGGAGCCGGACCCACAGGTGCAGGCCGCCTCTGGGCACCAGGTGGACCGCGGCGGCGGGCAGCCGGGCGGCCAGGGCGGAGACGAGCGCGTCCCGGCGGGCGGTCAGCTCGCCGGTGAGGGCGGACAGGTGGCGGGACCAGGAGGGCGAGCCGACGAACTCCAGCACCGTCTCCTGCAGCGGCCTGGCCACGAAGAACGAGTCCACCACCTGGCTCGCCCGGAGCCGGTGCGCGGCCGGGCCCCGCGCGACCACTCCGGCGACGCGCACGCTCGGCGACAGGACCTTCGACAGGGAGTTGACGTGGACCACGGTGCCGTGGGTGTCGAGGGCGACCAGCGGCGGGGGGACCGGCGCGGTCGTGAAGTAGCGGGCGTAGTCGTCCTCGACCACGAACGCTCCCGCCGCCCGGGCCACCGCCAGGACCTGCTCACGGCGCTCCAGGCCGAGCGTCGCACCGGTCGGGCTGTGCAGGGTCGGCTGGCAGAAGAAGACCCGCGCCCCGGTGACGGCGAACGCCTCGGCCAGGAGCTCCGGCCGGACCCCGTCGCGGTCCATCGGCACGGCCGTCGCCCGCAGCCCGGCCGCGCGGGCGGCGGTCAGCGCCCCGGGGTAGGTGGGGGTCTCCACGAGCACCGGGGAGCCGGGGGCGGCCAGGGCGCGGAAGGCGTGGGTGAGGGCCGACTGCCCGCCGCCCGCGATGAGGGCGTCGGAGGGGGCGACGTCGCCTCCGGCCTCCCGCGCGAACCACCGGCGCAGCTCCGCCAGGCCGCTGACCGGCGGGAGCGCCCAGGCGTCGGAGCGGCGCAGGGCGCGCGCGGCGGCGGCGTTGAGCGCCCGGGACGGGCGCAGGGCTGGGGTGAGGTAGCCGCCGGTCAGCGGGACGGTCCCCTCGGGCGGGGGCGTGAGGAGGCCGGCCACCCCGGTGTCGTCCACCACCCGGTCGCCCAGCGCCACCGTCTGCCAGGAGAGGTCGGCGGGATCGCCCGCCGCGCGGGCGGCCCGGGGCGTGACGTAGGTGCCGCTGCCCGGCCGGGTCACCACCCGGCCCTCCGCGGCCAGCCGGCCGATCGCCCGGGAGACGGTCACCGGACTGACGCCGTGCCGTCGCATCAGCTCGCGGCTCGACGGCAGCCGGTCACCGGGGCGGAGTCGTTCTGTCTCCTCCCGGAGGATGGCGGCGAGCCGGACGATACTGCTATCGTCATTCATGAAGGATAACAGTAGCGCTATCGCCCCCGGCCGGATAGCGGACCTGCCCGCCGGGACCCGCTCCCGCACGGGGCCGTCCGCTCCCCCCGCCGCCCCGCCCGCCGTCCCGTCCGGCGGGAGGCCGGGCGCCGGGGCGGGATCCGCCGCCGGAGCGTGGCGGGGGACCGCGCTGGCCGGGCTCGGCGTGCTGATGTTCTCCGGCTCCTTCCCCGCGACGGTGTTCGCGATGGAGGGCTTCGACCCCTACCTGGTGGCCGCGGCGCGGGCGGTCATCGCCACCGCTGCGGCTCTGGTGTTCCTCCTGGTCGCGCGGGCGCCGCTGCTTCCCCCGCGAGCGCACCTGCGGTCCCATCTCGTCATCGTGGCCGGGGTGGTCGTCGGCTTCCCCGTCTTCAGCGGGCTCGCGCTCGACTCCGGGGCCTCCGCCTCCCACGCCGCCGTGGTCGTCGGGCTGCTGCCCGCGACGACCGCCGCCTGCGCCGTGCTGCGGGCCGGGGAGCGGCCCCGGCCGCTGTTCTGGGCGGCCTGCGCCGCCGGGGCCGCCGCCGTCACGGTCTTCACCCTCGGCCGGGGCGGGGGCCACGCCACCGCGGCCGATCTGCTGCTCGTGGCCGCGCTGCTCTCGGCCGCCGCCGGGTACACCGAGGGCGGCCGGCTGTCGCGCGAGACCCCCGGCTGGCAGGTCATCTCCCACGCCCTGGTCCTCGCGGCGCCGTTGACCGTTCCCGCGACCGCCGCGCTGGCGCTGACCACCGACGTCCGGCCGGAGCCGGCGGCGCTGGCCGGGCTCGCCTACGCCGGCCTGGTCGCGATGTTCCTCGGCTTCATCCCCTGGTACGCGGGCCTGGCCGCGGGCGGCATCGCCCGGGCCGGGCAGACCCAGCTCGTCCAGCCGCCGCTGACCATGGTGTGGGCCTGGCTCCTGCTCGGCGAACGGGTGGAGGCGGTGACGGCCGGTGCGGCGCTGGCCGTGGTGGCGTGCGTGGCGCTGACGCAGCGCGCCCGGCTGTGAGCGATCCGGAGGAGCGGGCGCGTGCGCCGGGCCGGTGATACGCCGCCCGACTATCCGGACCCGAATAGGATCGGGGCGTGAACGGTGAGCCGGACGGGGAGCCGCGGGACGCGATCGACCGGATCCTCGAACAGTGGCGGCGCGAGCGGCCCGATCTCGATCTGTCCCCGATGGAGGTCTTCGGGCGGGTCGCGCAGCTGGCGCGGACCGTGGAGGCGGAGGTGGAGCCGGTCCTCGCCCGGCACGGCCTGCGGCCGGGCGAGTTCGACGTCCTGGCCGCGCTGCGCCGGTGCGGCCCGCCGTACACGATGATCCCCTCGGAGCTGTCGGCGGTGCTGATGACGTCCCGCGCGGGCATGACCAGCAGGCTGGACCGGCTGGAGGCTGCGGGGCTGGTCGGGCGGAGCCTCGATCCGGCCGACCGCCGCAGCTTCCGCGTCACCCTGACGGAGGAGGGGCGACGGGTCGTCGACGCCGCCCTCACCGAGCACGCCGCCAACCTCGCCCGGCTGGCCGCCGCCCTCGATCCCGGGGACGCCGCGACGCTGAGCCGCATCCTGCGCACCCTGCTGAACGCCCGCGACTGACGGCCGCCCACCGCCGCCGGCCGTACGGCGCCGTCCGCCG